>JAISFM010000014.1 GCA_031263605.1 Clostridiales bacterium
AATTTTTTAAAATTTGTGCTCCCCCCCAGGGGGCTAAATTACACCCCCCCCCCCCGGGGGGGGGGGGGGGACTTTACAACATTAAAAACAAATAAAAGAGAGAAACTATGCGTAAAACAAAAATTATTTGCACGTTGGGACCGGCGACGGACGACCCGGCGGTATTAAGGGAACTTATACGCGCGGGCATGAACGTGGCGCGGCTGAACTTTTCGCACGGGACGCACGCCGATCATTTGAAACGGATAACGATGATCAAGGAAGCGCGCGCCGAGTTAGGCGTACCGTTGGCGGTCATGCTGGACACGAAGGGCCCCGAGATCCGCATAAAGACGTTTCGGGACGGCCCGATCGAGTTGAGCGCGGGCGACACCTTTACCTTGACGACGCGCGAGGCCGAGGGCACGCGGGACACGGTGTCCATCACGCACCCTTCGTTGCCCGCCTTTTTAAAACCGGGCAACGCGATTTTACTGAACGACGGTTTGATTGAACTCAAAGTAGAGCGGCTGACGGCTACCGACGTGGTTTGCAGGGTAGTTTACGGCGGGCCGTTATCCGACCGTAAGAGCATGAACCTGCCGGGCATCGAGATTGATATGCCGTACTTATCGGATGCGGACAAGAGCGACATTTTATTCGGCATAGCGAACGATGTGGATTATTTAGCGTGTTCGTTTGTGCGGTGCGAGGGCGATGTGCGCCTTGTGCGCGGGTTCATCGACGCGAACGGCGGCGGGGACGTGGACATCATCGCAAAGATTGAAAACCGGCAGGGCGTGGACAACATCGATTCGATTATCCGCGCGTCCGACGGGATCATGGTTGCGCGGGGCGACATGGGCGTAGAGATCCCTTACATAGAATTGCCGGCTATTCAGAAACAGATCATCAAGAAATGCTATTACGCGGGCAAGAAGGTCATCACCGCCACGCAGATGTTGGAATCGATGATTAACTCGCCGCGCCCGACCCGCGCCGAGGCTTCCGACGTGGCCAACGCGGTTTACGACGGCACGAGCGCGACGATGCTGTCCGGCGAGACCGCCGCAGGGCGGTACCCCGTTCAGGTTGTGCGCGCCATGGCGGCAATCAATTCCGAGACCGAGGACAACATCCATTACAAAAAACGGTTCAAGGCACTCGACCCGCAAATAGCCAACATATCCGACGCGGTCAGCCACGCCACTTGCAGCGCGGCGGACGACCTCAACGCCGCCGCCATCATCGTGGTCACCCGTTCGGGCAAGACCGCCCGCATGATCAGCCGGTTCCGCCCGCAAATCCCGATCATCGCGGCCGTGACCGACGCGAAAGCCTATAACAAACTGTCTATCAACTGGGGCATCTACCCCGTTATGGCCGAATTGCAGCCCGACACCGACGCCCTGTTCCGCCACGCAGCCGACAAAGCCCTCGCCACCGGCCTCGTCAAGCGCGGCGACATCGTCACCATCACCGCCGGTATCCCCGTCGGCGTCAGCGGTAACACCAATATTTTGAAAATAGAAATCGTTTAACTGCTACGGGGGGAATTTTTTGAAAAAAGTTCCCCCCGCGCCCCCTTTAAAAGCTCTCAACATTTAATTCGATTAAAAAGAAAACTTACTTCAAAAACTTTCAATATTTTTAAACAGTGTGTCAACCAAAAAAGACATTGCGCTACAACTCTATTCCGAACGCAGTGAAGAATCGCAACCTTTTAAAAGTTTCCCTCCACCCAGAAAGGTGGACGCGGGCAAAGCGAGCGGACGAGATGGTGTTGCGCTTATATGCGTAGTCGGGAAATCTCCCGCTACATTGCGCGTTTGACGAGCGGTTCTTTTGGCGATACGGACGGCGGCGTTAAAACCTATTCCTCGGTCCACAAAACCTTACCATTATAAATCTCCTCCGACGCATATGTCACGGCTTTCACGTCGGTGTCCTCGATCAGGTTCAAGCGTTTGTCGTACAACTGGCGCGCGCGTTTAGTCACCAAACACACAAGCGCGTATTTGGATCCCACTTTGTCAATCAATTTATCGATCGGCGGTTGAATTAACATCTTTTTATATACCTTCCCTCGGAAAAACTTTTTTGCAAAAAGATTTTTCCGAACCTTTTTAAAAAACTTTACGGATTAGTATACACAATTTTTCCCCTTTTGGCAAGTGATTTTTGCGTACGCGCAAAAAAGGGAATAGGAAATACGCGCGACCGACCATCTTACATGTCCTATATCCCTTCCCGTAGTCCTCTATCCGACACTATCCGCTATTCCCTCGCTTTATCTCAACAACCCCTTAATAATATCCTGATTTCTGGCTACCGCGCACCGTTCGGCTTCGACGATTTTGGCGATCCTTTCGGCGGCTTTTTCAGGGTCGTCGTTAAATACGACATAATTGTACGTCCTGTATTCGTCCAATTCCCGACGCGCCGCGCCGATTCGGCGTTTCAAACCGTCCTCGTCCTCGGTGCCGCGCGCCTTTAAACGGCGTTCCAATTCATCAAGGTTCGGCGGCAAAACGTATATGCGGACGCTCTCGGGATAGGATTTTTTGACCTGCCGCGCGCCCAACGTGTCCAATTCGCCGATCACGTCGTGCCCGTCCTTTAATTGCTTGAACAGAATGTCCTTGGGCGTGCCGTAAAAGTTCGTGTATACCTCGGCCGTTTCCAAAAACTGCCCGTCCGCAATCATCTGCTGATACTCCGTCAGCGTGCGGAAATAATAATGCTGCCCGTCCCGCTCGCCCTCGCGCGGCTCGCGCGTCGTCACCGAAACCGATTTGCGCACGTCGGGCAAAATCTTGCGCAGCCGCTCGATAATCGTCCCTTTGCCCACCCCGCTCGGCCCGCTGATTACGATAAATAACCCTTTGCTTTTCATTTTCTTTTTTTATTTTTGCGGGAAAACCCTTTTTGTAAAAAGAAAAGATATTGACAAAGCACTTGACCGTACCTTTTACCTTTTACCTTATCTTGCCTACTCCACATTTCTGATCTGTTCCTTCACCTTTTCCAATTCGTTCTTAAATTCCAACGCCAGCGCGGTCAGGCGCAAATCCTGCGACTTCGAGGAAACGGTGTTGATTTCGCGCCCCAACTCCTGCGCGAGAAATTCCAATTTCCTGCCCGCGCCGTCCTCGTTTAAAATCGCGAAGTACTGTTTAAGGTGTGATTTAAGGCGCGCCGTCTCCTCGGTGACGTCGGCCTTGTCCGACAGGTACGCGACTTCGGTCAAGAACCGCCCCTCATCCGCCGCCGCGCCCGCGTTTTTCAGCGCGTCCGCGATCCGCGCCCGCAGTTTCTCCCGCGCCGCCGTTTGGCATTCGGGCTGCAACGCCTCTATTTTGTCCCGCAAGCCGCTTAAAATTTTGCCGAGGCGCGCCAATTCCGTTTTGAGGCTCGCGCCCTCGCGCTCCCGCATCGCGTTCAGATTGTCGAGGGCTTCCGTCGCGGCCGCCGCCGCCAGCGCGGCCAATTCCCCCGCGTCGGTTTCCGCCGTCCCCGCCCGCAGCACCTCGGGCTGTTTAAGGAGTTGCGAAACCGTCGCGTCGTTCGGCAAATTCAGATGCGCCGCAATCGCCGCGCCCGCCCGATAGAAGCCTTCGGCGGCCTTTAAATTCAATTTCAGTTCCGGCTCGCGGTCCGCGCCGTCCTCGAACGAGTAATACACCTCGACGTTGCCGCGCTTGACGCGTTCCGCAATCAGTTTTTTCAGCGCGTCCTCGGCGCACGCGAAAAGTTTGCCCAACCGGCTGTTGATTTCCAAAAACCGCCCGTTGACCGATTTCAATTCCAACGTCAATTTCAAGGCCCCGATTCGGGCGGCGCCCTTGCCGTATCCCGTCATGCTCCGCATATCGTTTTTTCTTTTTTCTTTCGCGGGAAAACTTTTTATAAAAAGTTTTCCCGCGCCCTTTCAAAAATTTTCTTGCTTTTATAACTCGGCAAGCCATTAGACTTGTGGCTTTCGGGGTGATTTGCGTTTCTTACCCACAGGCAATATTGTTTTCATGAACCTTATCCGAAATTTGTCAATTGTAAATTGTAAATTGTCAATAAACAATTGTCAATTGTCAATAAACGATCAACAGGGGCGTTCCTGTGTCCGGTAGAGATTGCCGCGTCGCGCGATCTGCGCTCCTCGCAATGACCTCGCCCTTAATGGCACGGCCGTTTTAACGGCATAGCCCCGATCCGGCCGCGTCTATGCCGTTAAAACAGTTTGTTGATTTCGTCGGGCTCGCATTGTATCACGGTCTCCGCGCCCTTCCTGCCCACGCTGACCGCGCCCCTGTCCCGCGCCGCGATTTTGCCGATTACGGACGCGGCGATTCCCGCCGCTTGCAGTTCCTCTATCAGCGGCTTGGGCTTCTTGACCGTGCAGAGCAAACTGCCGCCCGACAGCAGCCGATAGGGGTTCAAATCGAGGCGGGCGCAGATTTTGCGCGTCACGTCCGACAGGGGGATTTTGCTTTCCTGCAAGACCGCGCCCGCGCCGCCGCCCGCGCACAACTCCGCCACCGCGCCGTAGACCCCGCCCTCGGTTATGTCGTGCATACTCGTGACCTCGTGTTTGAGCATGATCCGGCTTTCGGGCAGGACGCTGATTTTTTTGATGTAAGCCAGAGCCTCGGCCGCGTCGGCTTCCGTATACTCGGGGGCGTTCTTTTTCGCAAGAAGCGACGGTTCCAGCCGCCCCGCGAAGTCCTTCGCTATGATGTAAGTGCCTTCGATCCCCGCCGTTTTGGTCATGACTATCGCGTCGTCCTCCTCCGCGCCGCTGCTCTTTACTATTTTCCGCGCCGTGCCGACGGCCGTCGCGCACACCACGGGGCGCGTCACCGCCGACGTAAATTCCGTATGCCCGCCCAACACGTCTATCCGTAGGTTTTTCGCCGCGTCCTCTATTTCGGACATGATCGCCTTTACGCCCGCCGCGTCCGCCGTCACGGGCATCAACAGGTTGACCATGAGGCCGAGCGGCTCCGCGCCCGACGCCGCCAAGTCGTTGCAGTTGATGTGCGCCGCCAAATACCCCAAATCGGACGCCGCGCCCGTGATCGGGTCGCAACTCAAAAAGACCAGCCCTTCCACCGCGCGTATAACCGCGCAGTCCTCGCCGACGGCCGGCCCGACAATCACTTCGTTTCGCCGCGCTTTTAAAACGTCCAAAATGTTGGACTGCAATTCCGCGGCGGTCAATTTACCGGATTTCATAGGTTGGGATTATTGTAACACAAAAATGAAAAAAAGACAAGGGAATGAATGCGGGGGGCATTTTTTTATAAATCGTTGCGGGGGGAACTTTTTTTATAAATCGGTGCGAGAAAAACTTTTTGAAAAAAGTTTTTCTCGCGCTCTTTTCAAAAACTTTCAACATTTTATAATAGCAAATAAAATGAGCGTACTTTATCCTTTAACTGTGGGCTGACCTGTCATGAAGTCGAGAAATCCCCCGCCGCATGCCGGCGGGGCAAACTTTTTGCAAAAAGTTTGCCCCGCGCCCTCTGCCTTTTTACTTTAACCGTATATGCAGCCGCCGCTTATAGCGCGAACTCCGGCACTACCGGTCTCCAAATGAAGTGCAAGATTAAAACCTTAGATCCACTATCAAACTGTATTGTATAATAGTTAGAAGGTTCAATATCGCCTTCCTCTATCGCATTGGCAAGAAAATCTTCCAACTCATCGGAATAGACCAAATAGCCAAACAATTCGATCCTCGCGTTAGCGGCGAAATCTTCGCCGTACGTTTCGTTCGCCTTGTCCAAAATCGCGGCCGCAAGAACTTCGGCGGTGTTTTCGTCGTCCTCAACCTCAATATCGATACTGCGTGTGGCCTTTGCAAAACCGCTTTCGGGGGGATCGGCCGCCACTTTCTTTCCGAAAAAATCCTCTTTCGGCCAGCCCGTCACCGAGGGGATATCCACCGTCTGGCCGCCGATTGTGAAATTGACCGACAGCGTGATTGTCGCGTCGCCCAGCATCGCGGCAACCGCCGCCAACTCTTGATCGCCGTCCGCAACGCCGCCCATCGCCGTCAAGAAATCGCCGATTTTGCCGACCGTGACCTTAAAGGACTCGAAATAATCCTTGCCGGGCACAATCTCGAACGAGAAACAATCCAGAACCGTGAGCGCAATGTCCATTGCCGCCTCGGTTTCGGCCTGCGCGTCCGCGTCAAATTCCTCTTCATCGACCGCGTATACGAATTTTGCGACGTCCAACGCGAACGCCTTGACCTTCGCCTTGCTGATTGTGAAACCGATTGTGTTCTTTTTCGTTTTCTTGTCGTAGGTCACGGTGTAGTCCGTGAAGTTTTTCAGCAGTTTTTCAAGGTCGTAACTGCCGTCGGCCTTAATCGGCGCGCTGTCGTACAACGCTTTCAATTGGTTGAACTGCTCCTCGGTCGCGCCGCCGTCCGCCATGGCCTCGGTTTTGAACTTATCCCAGTTAAGCGAGCCATCCTCGTTGAAAATGTCGGGTATGACCGCTTCGCCCTCGCCTTGCGCCACAAACACCGATTCCACGATGCCGAACAAATTCATGTCGCCGGTTAGCAGCGGCAAGGCGACCAACGCCTCCGGGGGCAAATCGCTGTAAACCTTGTTGTCGCCGACTTTGAGGTACAGCGTCCCCGCCGTCGCCGTCGCCTCGGCCCACGCCTCCCCGCCGTCGGTAATCAATGTGAGCGCGGGGCCGGTCGCGTCATTCTCGACGACGCCCATCGAGGACAGCGTGGTCTGTAAAAAGTCCTGCGTCCCGTCGTCCGCCGTCACTTTGGCATAGGCCTTTACGCCGTTCGCCGTTTTTTGGTACTTGTGCGACAGAGCCGCGCCGAGGTCGAGCGTCATGCCGCCGGTCACGGCGTGCACCGCCAGCGACAGGTCCATCGCGTAACTGTCGAATTGCGTGGGCGATTTGTAGCCGCCGACGACTTCGGCCGCTTTTTCCGCGGTCAGCGGTTTGGTCGGGTCGGTGTTTTTGGGGTTCGTGCCGCAAGCGAACGCCGCGGCGGCCACACAGGCGCACAACAAGCAGATTAGGGTAAGTTTGAGTTTTTTCATGTTTCTCCTTCGGCGACGGCGTTGAATCCCGTCGTTTTCCGACCTTGTCGGAAAACGCGAAAAGGGTATACCCTTTTCCGCCGTTCGTCTATGTTATTATTTTACAGGTATTTTACGGGAATGTCAACTGTTTTACAGGAAATGACAAAATTCGGCATTGTGTATTTTGCGGGGGCGGGAAAACTTTTGAAAAAAGAATGAAAAAAAGGCAAGGGGCTAAAAAAGGCGCGGGGAAAACTTTTGCAAAAAGGGGACCATCTCAATAGACTTTTCGAGTCCGTTCGGCAAGAGTTTCGAGATAAAAGCCGCCGAACGAACCGAAAAGTCTATTGAGCCGTTCCCGCCCCGCGCCCCTTTCAAAAAACTTCGACGGTATATCAGCCGCCGTTTATATTATGTACCTGCTCCGGCGCCTCTACCAGCACCCATATGAAATGCAACAGGAAAGTCGCGTTTTTCGTATTGAACTCTATCTCATACCATCCGTAAGGTACGAGTTCGCCTTCCTGAATCACATCGTCAAGCAACTCTTGCAACTCATCGGAATAGACCAAATAGCCAAACAATTCGATCCTCGCGTTAACTGTGAAATCTTCGCCGTACGTTTCGTTCGCCTTGTCCAAAATCGCGGCCGCAAGAACTTCGGCGGCGTTCTCGTCGTCCTCAACCTCTATGAAAATCTCATCTTCGCTCCTTAATCGGTCAACACTCCCGCCGCCGCCATTAGAGGGAGGCACTTGCTTTGTGAAAAAATCCCCTTTCGTCCAATCCGTCACCGAGGGAATGTCCACCGTCTGGCCGCCGATTTTGAAATTGACCGACAGCGTAATTATCGGGTCGCCAAACATCGCCATCGCCGCCGCAAACTCCGGATTGTCGAATATCGAACCCGTTCCGGGCGCGCCCGGTTCGGGGGAACCCGAACCGGAGGAACCCGGTTCGGGCGGATCGGCGTTTTCGTTTTCCTCCCCGCCGCTGCCGTTGCCCTCGCTCTCCGGAGATCCGTCCAACGGAGGCGCATACGATACGCCCGCCGCCTTTGCGCCCTCGCTTTCCCGCGCCGCCGCGAACATGTCCGCGCTTCCCTGCAACAGCGTCGCCAAGAAATCGCCGATCTTGTTGACCGTGACCTTAACGGACTCGAAATAGTCTTTGCCCGGGACAATCTCGAACGAGAAACAGTCCAGAGCCGCGAGCGCGGCGTCCATTTGCGGCTCGATTTCCGCTCGGGCTTCCGCGTCAAATTCGCCGCCCTCGGCCTCATACGCGAATTTGGCGACGTCCAGCGCGAACGCCTTGACCTTCGCCTTGCTGATTGTGAAATTGATTGTGTTCTTTTTCTCTTTCTTGTCGTAGGCCACGGTGTAGTCCGCGAAGTTTTTCAGCAGTTTTTCAAGGTCGTAACCGCCGTCGGCCTTAATCGGCGCGCGGTCGGCGAGTTCCTTTAATTCGGCGGTTTGCTCGGCCGTCATTCCGGCTTCCGCGCCGATCGCGTCGTAATTCGGCATCCCGTCCTCGTTGAAAAAATGCGAAACGTCCGCGCCCGTTTGGACGAGCGTCAATACCAACGTGTCGAACACGTTCAATCCGTCCGTCAGCATCGGCACAACCGCCAACGCTTCCGCAGGCAAATCGCCGTAAACCTTGTTGTCGCCGGACTTTAAGTACAGCGTCCCCGCCGTTTCCGCCGCCTCTATCCACGCCTCCGCGCCGTCGGACAACGCCGTGAACCAAACTCCCTCGCCGCCCGCCGCAGCCGGCGCAGTCTGTAAAAAGTCCCTCGTCCCGTCGTCCACGCCGACTTTGGCGTAGGCCTTGAAGCCGTCCGCCGTTTTTTGATATTTTTGCGAGAGGGACGCGCTCAAATTGAGCGACGCGCCGGTGGGAAAGGTGAACAACTGCAACGACGAATTCATCGCGTAACTGTCAAATTCGAGCGGCGATTTGTAGCCGCCGACGACCTCGGCCGCTTTTTCCGCAGTCAGCGGTTTGGTCGGGTCGGTGTTTTTGGGGTTCGTGCCGCAAGCAAACGCCGCAACGGCCACACAGGCGCACAGCAAGCAGATCAAGGCCAATTTGAATCTTTTCATGCCCTTTCTCCTTCGGCGACGGCGTTGAATCCTTGCGTTTTCCGACAAGGTCGGAAAACGCGAAAAGGGTATACCCTTTTCCACCGTTCGTCTATGTTATTATTTTACAGGCATTTTACGGGAATGTCAACCGTTTTACAGGAAAAGACGAAATAATGATTGGTTAATGATTAATGATAAATGATTAATTGTTGACCTGTCGAAAAAGGAACTTTGGGCATGTTTTATGTTTCTTGCCCACAGGCAATACCGCCTTAACGAACCCTATCCGCAATTAATCATTTATCATTAGTCATTTATCATTAACCTATCCCTTTACGGGCTTCGCCCAGCCTTTGGGGACAATGAGGGACTCGAATACCGACACCGAATAGCGGTCGGACATTGCGGCTATATAATCGCAGACTACTTGCTCCTTCGGGTATTTTTCCAACAGCGACCGGTACGGCGCGGGCAGGCGGTTCAGGTCCTCGATGTAATAGTTGTAGAGGAACCGGATCATGTCCTTGGCTTTGCCCTCCTCCTCTTTGGCTTCGGATTTTATATATACGCGGTCGAACATGAATTGCCGCATTCCCGTCATCGCGCGCTCGAACGGCGGCGATTGGAAAATGCCGTCCTTGCCCATCGAGTTTTCGATGATGTCCATGATCATGTTGTTGATTCGGACTCCGTGCTTGTCCCCCAAAACCCGCGCGTGTTCGGGCGGCAAGTCCCTCTCCGACAATATCCCCGCGCGTTCCGCGTCGTCTATGTCGTGGTTGATATAGGCGATCCGGTCGGCGTAGGACACGGCGACCCCCTCCAAAGTCGTCGCCTTTGTACTCATTTTGTGGTTTAAAATGCCGTCGCGCACCTCGGCGGTCAAATTCATGCCCTTGAAATCGTATTCCAGTATGTCCACTACGCGCAGCGACTGCTCGTTGTGCTCGAACCGCGTCAGTTCGGACAGGGCGGCCTCGCCCGCGTGGCCGAACGGCGTATGCCCCAAATCATGCCCCAAAGCGATCGCCTCGGTCAAGTCCTCGTTGAGGCGCAGCGCGCGCGCCAAGGTTCGCGCGATTTGCGCCACTTCCAGCGTGTGCGTCAGCCTTGTGCGGTAGTGGTCGCCCTCGGGCGAGATGAACACCTGCGTTTTGTGTTTCATGCGCCGGAACGCCTTGCAATGGATAATCCTGTCGCGGTCGCGCTGGAACGCCGTGCGGATTTGGCAGGGCGCGAGCGGCCGCGCCCGCCCCGCCGTTTCCGCCGATTTCTTTGCGTAGGGGCTTAAATATTGGTTTTCGATTTCGTATGTTAAAATTTTGAAGTCCATACCCCCATTATACCAAATCCGGCAAAAAAAATCAATGAAAGGGGGGGAACTTTTGGCGCAGCGGGCAGGGCGAACGCATGAATAGGTAAAAAACATAACTAACTAAAAATGTCGATGTGAGACGAACGATTTCTTTTGTCGACGTGTACAACTTGCCTTGTATTTCCGTATTGTTTTTTATTAAGCGTGCAAACAGTTCGTGCTCTCTACCGTCCGCGTTTATACAATCAAACAAATCGGAAAGTTTCGGGTTGTGCGAAAGTAGCGACGAGTTGAACGGCATTTCATCAAACGGAATGCAACCGTATTTTAACCTTAAATACGATAATAGTCCGCATTTATCAAGGCTGGATTTTGGTGTTTGGTATTTCATGACCTTGTTATTTAATCGGTATAACAAGTATCGCAGGACATTGCTCCCGCTGTAATTATTCCGCACGATTGCGCGGCATCTATCTAAAACCCCGAAAATCGTTGATGATTTCGCCCTCTCCAAAATCCTTTCTTTATGCCAATTATACGCCTTGTCACTAAGTTCGATTAGTTCAACTAAGTTAAATCCCGTGTTCGTCAAAAATTGCATGAGTTCTTTGTATTCGGCGTAGGATCTTTTTGCTTCAATATTAACCCCTAAAATCTTTGCAAAATTATTAAATTCGCACGGGCGAACGGACACTTCCCAACTGTCGATTAACAATATCGGCATTGTTTTGCCAAGTATGGTTATGCGGCTTTCGCTAATCGTCAGTTTGGCGGAATAGTTTTTGGTAATATCTATTTTTGTGAACGCTATTATTCTGTCAAACTTGCTCGCCCTGCTCGTCGCCTCCGTGAACGTAACTTCATAATAAATCTCGTTCGCAACAAAAAATGGTTTGATTTTCTGTATATAATAACGCTCGTTAAACTCGTCGCTCTTTCCTATGAACCTGCGACCGTTTATTCTTTCGGCTATTTTTTCGTAGAATTCTTTTAGGTTTCTATCTGTGTTTATCGGAAAATCACTGATGTTAGCGAGGATTTCCAACTGATAGTTATCCTTTACAAACTTCTTAATTCTTATCAAGTATTCATAGTATTTGAGCATAAGCCGCTCCGAGCCGTCAGGATCTACGGTGTAATGCGACGCTGATATCTGTAAAAAACTATGAAACTTTGATATGAATTTATATTTGCCTTGCGACTTCAAATGCTCTATCGCGGGCTTAATGTCCAAGTTGAAACGGTTATCAATATCTTGACCGTTCGCGTAAACTTTTAATGCTATGTGTTCAACAAAATTCCGAAGTTGAGATAAAATATTCTGCGACAAAAGCCCCCTGTCCGAAATATCGAACTTGGCTATGTTCTTGCAGATTACTGCGTCTATCTCTAAAATTTTGTTATCATTTTCCATCGCGATTGTGCTCTATGCCTCCTTGCTTTTGCCTTGACTATGCATTCAAAGCATATTCCTCAATTATCTTGCTAATTGTATCATTTATATTGCTCGGGTCTTTTAGATTTTGAAACAAATCGGACTTATAATATTCGCCGTCCCACGTTGCCAATTCGTCCTAATAAATAGTATACTGTATTATTCGATAGATGTCAACTAAAAACTTGCGAACGCTCGTTTTTTTAATGGTCTTTTTAATGCCCAACCTTAAAAGGATACTCTTAATTCGGGCGCACCGTTCGGAATGTTAACCCACACCTCGTATTCGTTATCCCGATTAAGTGTGTCGGCTAATTCGTAAAAATCAAACAAATTTTCATACTCGTAGATATCCGTAAGGACTGTGCCCGAAAGAGCCGTGCCAATAGCGCGCAATACCTTGCCGCCCTCACGAACAAGATAATAGCAATTCGCTATATGCCCACGCGCTGCACCGACAATACCGCCAACCCGTATGTCTGAAAACACGCCTGTTATCGTACCGATAAAATAACAATTCTCTACGCTCGATTCCGAATCCGACATCGTAGCGACTAATCCTCCCCCCATAATCATTCCGTTAGGGTTATCCTGATTCGTGGAATAAAGATTGCTTGTGGAATAACAATTTCGCATTATAGCATCTTTGCCGAGTGTCGCTACAAGGCCGGCAACATGGACGGCTTCCACGTTGCCGATTGAAAAGCAACTTTCAATCGCGCCATAGGCAAAAGAAAACACAAAGCCGGCGGCAATTCTTCCTGAAACATTGCCAACAGTATACGATCCGTAGATATTATTGTAGACCATGGAATGAACAAAACCCGCAACAGTATCGCCCTCAATATTCCCTGTAGTATAACAACGAATAAAATCAATTTGGCTACCGCTACTGAAAATGAAGCCTGCGGCATTGTAGGCTTTCACGTCTCCCATCGTGTAAGAGCCGATGATGTCCAAAATAACGCCTACTGTGGCAGTACCCGTTATTTGATACGCAAAGCCACCGGCTTGCCACGCCTCGATATTTCCCGTCGCGTAGCAATTTGAAATCGATCCTCCGTCCGAATAAAAAGTGGCTAAAAAACCTCCTGCCTGACCCGCTTCGGCCGCGATATTTCCGGTCGCATGGCTATCGGTAATACAAACGGGCAATTCGCTCAATACGTAACCGATCAACCCCCCGCAGTTGGTTTCATAATCGCAGGTTATATCTACCTCTGCATAACAATCGATAATATTCAGTCCGCTTGTGGATGCGCTTATCTCTACCGCCAAGGGCGTAACGCCGATCGACTCGCTGCCGGAACCTATTACGGGCGGGACTTCCTTGTAGTAATCCATGCTTCCGGCCAAACCGCCGACCACCCTGCCGACCTTGTTCCCCGTATAGGATATATCGATGTACCCGGCCGCATCGCACCCCGTCAGGTCAATCTTTGTATATCCCGCCATCCCGACAGACTGACCGACCAAACCGCCTACGACAAAAACCGCGCCGCCGCTTGCCACATTATTCAATTCTATGACAATATCAGCATGGCAGTTTGTAACCGTGTTCATAGTCCTGCCGACAAGCCCTCCGATTGCGACGGAGTTATAATCGATCCGCGCCGCCGTGATTCTGCCGCTTACGCTGATATTGGCCAGCGTTCCCCGCGCGTCGCCGCATACCGCCCCGACAAACAAAGCGTATTCGGATGTGTCGAAATTCGGGACAATGATCTCGAAGTCCTCTATATTCAAATTCTTGACGCTCCCGCCCCCGATGCACCCGAACAGCGAGGGATAGGGGTGGTACGCGTCCACCGTCATGTTCCGAATCGTGTACCCGTTCCCGTCAAAACTGCCATCGAAAAACATCAAGCCGCCGTCAAATATCGGCGTATGGTTTTTCCCGTCCAAATTCAAGTCGCAGGTCAATTTATAGTGTTTGGCGGGGAAATACACCATGTCGAGCAAGCCTTGATAATAGCAGATGAGATACGGATCGGTTGGCAGGCCTTTCCCTTGCGTGTAAATCCGCCTAAAATTCGCCGTTGCGGTCAAGTCGTCGGTAATCAAATCCTGTCTCGACCGTTCCTGTACGCCGTCCGACCAACCTTCGAATATATACCCCGCATTGGGCAAGGGAATGACGGTGACCGTTGAGGAATATTGCCCGTACAATACCGTTTGGTTCGCAGTCCCATAGAAAGTGCCGCCCGCGCCCGCGCTGTACGCAACAAAGAAAGTAACGCCGTCGCGCTCAAAAATCGCCGTCACGCTGACAGCCGCCGTAACGCCCGTGTCCGTCCGCGCCGCCGTCGCCACATCGTCCGACCACTTCACAAACCGATAGCCTGTGTTAGGCACCGCCGTCACCGCTTCCGCATCCTCGCCGTAGGGGACGGTCTGGTTGGCGTCGCCGCTTACCGTGCCGCCCGTTCCCGCGACATACGTAACGGTGTATGTAATCTTGGCGAATTGCGCCGTCACCTCGATAGCCGCCGTCACGCCCGTATCCGTCCGCGCCGCAGTCATTACGTCGTCCGACCACTTCACGAACCGATAGCCCGTGTTAGGCACTGCCGTCACCGTTTCCGCGTCCTCGCCGTAGGGGACGGTCTGGTTGGCGTCGCCGCTTACCGTGCCGCCCGTTCCCGCGACATACGTAACGGTGTTTGTAATCTTGGCGAATTGCGCCGTCACCTCGATAGCCGCCGTAACGCCCGTGTCCGTCCGCGCCGCCGTCGCCACATCGTCCGACCACTTCACAAACCGATAGCCCGTGTCGGGTACCGCCGTCACTTCCGTGCCGTCCTCGTTTTCTTTTATTCTTTGGCTTGCTGCCCCTGCAATGACTCCGCCCTCCATTGCCGTATAGGAAATATCGATCCATTCAGTCACGGGCCTATCGACGCCATGGCAAGCCAAACATGCAAAAGCAACCGCTATCGCCAACGCCGATACCACTAGAATTTTTACAGATACTTTTCTCATATACGGGTGTTCCTCATGCTATCAACAAGTACAAGCCTTTGAACGCGGGCTTATCGACATGCAGGGTTCGGCAAACTGTGTTTGCCAAGGGGATAATTCAGTTGGGCAACTATGTGAATCCACTCATGATTCTCACCTCTCGTCTGATAAATTTGCGCAAATCCTCTTGCAAGCCAATATTAAAACTTTTTGAATGCAACGCTGCAGATTTCTCGGAGAACCATAAAAAATGCCTATCATCATTCCACTGTCTGTTTACACTATACACCTTTATACATGGAGTTGTCAAGCGTTTCATGCGATTTTTTTTCAATTCTCGACAAAGTTCAAAGCGAAGCGCCATGCTACAAACGCTACTGTCGGAGCAGTCCGCATTGGTGGGAATGCTCGCGCGCGGCATGGCCATGACGGAGATAGCGGAAAAGTTGGGTGTGGTCAAAACCGCCGTTTCCAACATGCGGATACGCATATAGGAACGGATTAAAAATTTTGTAACCGTCAAATAGGGGTGTACCTTGTCTAAGCAGAAATTTTCCGATATAATATTGGCATACAATAAAAGCGGCGGAGAGAATTATGCGGAAATGTCAGCATTGCGGAAAAGAATTAAACAAGCAGCAAGTGTGGAAACATAAAAAGCATTGTAGCAGGAAATGTTTTTACGATTCGCGTTTTGGAGAA
>JAISFM010000037.1 GCA_031263605.1 Clostridiales bacterium
GGGAAAACGCCCCGCCCGATTCGGCCGGCCGCTGCGTGGACTGCCGAATCCCCTGCCCGTTTGAAAGTTTTTGAAAAGGGGTTTGGGGGAAAACTTTTTTCAAAAAGTTTTCCCCCAAACAAATTTTACCCAAAAAGTTTTTCCCCGCTCAATTGGTTGCGATTCTTCACTTCGTTCAGAATGACAGGAGAGGCGCATTCCCCCTCGCAACTCCCCTTACCACTCTCTCAAATTCGCCCGCATAATTCCCCCGGTACATCCGCAAACTAAAAACGCAATGGCGGATTATTTGACAACCCTCACTACCGACATGGCCGCGAACAAGGAAGCGATTTTGGCGCGCATGAGTTACGGCGCGGATTTGGTGGAACGTACTTTTAAAATCGGCGGCAAACTGGACGCGGCGCTGTTCTATATGAGCGGCATGACGGACGCGGCGCAGATTCAGGACGCGGTTTTGATCCCGTTGGCCGCGCAGTCCGATTGGAAACTGAATAATAAGAGCCGGGGCAAAATGAAAGCCGTGCTGGAACGCTTGCCCGCCGCCGAGGTCAAAACCGAAACGGAAATGGACGAAATCGCGGGCGCGCTGGTGTCCGGCGACGCGATCCTGCTGCTGGCGGGGGAAAAGGCGTGTATTCGCTGCGCCTTTAAAAAATGGGACAAACGCGCCGTCGCCGAGCCGCCCAATTCGGCGGTGGTGCGCGGGCCGCGCGAGGGCTTCGTCGAGGACATGAAAACCAACACGACGCTGATCCGCCGCCGCTTGCGGAGCGAGCATCTGATTATGACGCAAATGACGGTGGGGCGGTTCTCCAACACGCCGGTCACGGTGGCGCACGTGCGGGGGATTGCGGACGAGAAACTCGTCGAAAAGATTGCGGAACGCATAAAAGGCATCGACATCGACGGGGTGATCGACAGTTTCTATATACAGCAATTTTTAGAGGAGCGGCGCAGTGGCCTGTTCAAACAAATCGGCTGGTGCGAAAAGCCCGACATCGCCGCCGCCAAATTGTTGGAGGGGCGCGTGGCGGTCTTTGTGGACGGCAGCCCCGCCGTCCTGACCCTGCCGTACCTGTTTTTCGAGGACGTGCAGAGCAGCGCGGACGCCTATACCCGCCAAGCCTACAATTATATGATTTTGACGGTGCGCCTGCTCGCGCTCGCGCTCGCCGTGCTGCTGCCCGGCGTTTACGTCGCCGCGCAGGTCTTTCATTACAATTTGCTGCCGATCAAAATGTTTATCTCGCTGTCCGACGCGGTGCAGAGGACGCCCTTGCCGCCCGCGCTGGAAATGCTGTTCGTGCTGTTCCTGTTCACGGCGGTGTACGAGGCCGCCTTGCGGATGCCGCGCTACGTGGGCATGGCGTTGTCGATTGTCGCCGCGCTGGTTCTGGGGGAAACGGCGGTGCGGGCGGGGATTTTGAGTTCCTTTTCGGTGCTGATTTCGGCGGTCAGCGCGCTGGCCGTCCAAACCGTGCCCGACCAAGCAGAAAGCGCGAACGTGCTGAAATTGTTTTTTGTGGCGGCGGGAGGATTGGCGGGCTTTTTCGGGATTGTTTTAGGCGTGCTGTTCGTCGGCCTCTACGTGCTGACGCTGGACAGTTACGGCGCGCCCTATTTCGCCCCCTACGCGCCCTATATCCGAAACGACGTGAAGGACGGGATTTTCAGGACGAACATAGCGGGCATGAAAACGCGGCCGGAGAGCATTCCGAATGTGAATAGGGTAAGGCAGGGGAAATGATGAAGGAAGTTGTTATGGAAGATGGAAGAAGGAAGTTGTTATGGAAGATGGAAGAAGGAAGTTGTTATGTAAGATGTAAGAGGGAAGAGGGAAGATGGTCGGTCGCGCGTTACTCGCACGGGTGTAATTGCGCGTAAAGTGGTCATGATATGAGCGAAGTCGAGAAATCCCCCGCCTTATGCGCTTTTCCTGTCTCTGAACGAAGTGAAGAGCCGCAACCGATGTAAGATGGCCGGACAGAGTATAAAGCGGCGATGAAACCGATAAATACTTCCGCGCGAGCAACGCGCGACCGATCCTCTTCCCTCTTCCATCTTACATCTTCCGACCCTATTTCGCTACATAAATTTATGACGACAAATACGAAACAACTCAATCGCCGCCAATTCGTCTGCTTGATCCTGCTGTTGGGTACGGCGAGCAAAATCATCGCCCTGCCCACGGTGCTGGCGGACGCGGCGGGAAAGGACGCGTGGATTTCCGCGTTGTTGGATACCGCGCTGTTTTGCGTCCCGCTGGCGTTGATTCTGGCGGCGTATATCCTCGCGCGCGGGAAAAGTTTGGACGAGGTGTTCAACAAAACCGCGGGGGCGTGGGTTGCCAAAACCGTCTACGCGCTGCTTTTTTTGGTGTTCGTCGCGCACACCGCCATGCAGTGCGGGGAAAACCGCGCCTTTTTGGATACCGCCCTGTATACCGGCGCGCCGTGGGCGTTGTACAGCGTGCCGCTGATCCTGCTGTTGGCGTTCGCCGCGTATAAGGGCTTGAACGGGTTGGGGCGGTTCGCCGAATTGCTCGTGCCTTTGGCGTTGGCCGCCCTCGTCTGCACCGCGCTGTCCGCGTTCTCGAACTACCGATTTTACCGCGTGCTGCCCGTTTTGGAGCGGGGCTTCCGACCCGTTTGGCGCGGCGCGTTGGACGGCATGTTCTGGTACGCCGAGGAGTTGTGCCTGCTGTTATTTTTAGGCGAAGTTGACGGCGTTGACGGCGCGGGCATCGCCGGATCGGGACGGCGGTTGCCAAGCCGCGCCGGCGCGCCCAAAAAACAAGAATCCGAACTTCTCAATTCTCAATTCTCAATTCTCAATTCCCGAAAAGGTTTCGCCCGCGCCGCTTTCATCGCCTACGCCGCGGCGGGATTGGCCGTCGCGGGGTTTATGGCGGCGTTCCTCATGCTCTTTGGGACTATCGCGGGCCGGCACGATTTCGGCGGCGCGCTTTCGGGGTTCGCCGACCTTGCGTTCACAAGCGGCGCGGGGAAATTGGGCGGGCTGTTTTCGGCGGTTTGGCTGGCGGCCACCCTTTTGAAAATGGCCGTGACCTTTTTCTGCGCCCACGAATGCCTGCTGCGTTTGTTCAAGCCCAAAAACGCTTATTTTACGTTGATCCCGCTGGCCGCGTTCACGTGGGTTTTCAATAATTTTATCGTGCCCGACCTCGAAACCGTGAAATTTTGGGTTTCGGCGTACTCGGTTTACGTCGTGCCGGCGGTCACGCTGGCGATACCGGCGGCGTGCTTGCTTTGCGCCGCGCTCTATAAAAGGAAAGTGAGAAAAGGAAATGGAGAATTGAGAATGGAGAATTGAGAATGGAGAATTGAGAATGGAGAATTGAGAATGGAGAATTGAGAAGTGAGAAGTGCGGACGCTGTCGCAAAAAGAAACATTGGGTTGCTTTGCGTTTCTTGCCGCCTACAAACCCGTTTTAACGGGGAATTCGACCGCGCTTTCCGCTTCGTCCTTCACCTGCTTTGTTGAAAGTTTTTGAAAGGGGTTTGGGGAA
>JAISFM010000044.1 GCA_031263605.1 Clostridiales bacterium
GTGGGCAAACGCCTTGCGGTGTACGAGAAACAGACCGCGCCGCTGATAGAGTACTATGCGGAAAAGGGCGTTTTGAAAAGCGTAAACGGCTCGCAGCCGATAGAAAAGGTCAAGGCCGACATAGCGGCGTTACTTTCCTAAATATCGGCGGTATTTCCGAAAAGCGGGAAGGTTTTTGGGAAAAGCGCGAAAAACACTTTTTTCAACAAGGGTTTTTCGCAAAAAAAACGCGAAAAAACACAACAAAACCGAAAACAAAAAAATGATAGCGATACGAACCCAAAGGGAATTGGAGTTGTTGCGGACGGCGGGCAGGATAACGCGCGACACGCTGATATATTTGGGAGAGCATATAAAACCGGGCATACGGACGGACGACTTAAACGCCCTCGCGAACGAGTACATACGCAAAGCGAAGGCCAAACCGGCGTTTCTGAACTACAACGGCTATCCGAAATCGGTTTGCGTATCGCCGGACGACATAGTAGTCCACGGGATACCGGGGCCGAAGCGTTTGGAAGAGGGCATGATAGTCAGTATAGACACGGGCGCGGTGTACGAGGGCTATGTAGGGGATTCGGCGCGGACGTACGCCGTGGGCAGGATAAGCGCGGAAAAGCAGCGTTTGATCGATGTGACGCGCGAATGCTGTAACCGGGCGGCGCAAACCATAAGGGACGGCGCGCGTATAGGCGACATATCGGCGGCGGTGCAAACGCACGCGGAATCGAACGGTTACGGCGTAGTGCGCGCGCTCGAAGGCCACGGGATAGGCAGGGACATGCACGAGGATCCGGGCGTGCCGAACTTCGGCAAGGCGGGTACGGGCGTGCGGTTAAAGAGCGGCATGGTAATCTGCGTAGAACCGATGATTAACATGGGTACATGGAAAGTAAAGTTTGACGCCGACGGTTGGGCTTGCAGGACGGCGGACGGACAGCCGAGCGCGCATTACGAGAACATGTTGGCCGTGACGGAGGACGGGTGCGAGAACTTGACCGAATGATCGGCAAGTAAAAGATAAAAGGTAAAAGGTAAGAGGTAAGAGGTAACGGGCAGCATGGTAAAGACAACGAGTAACAAGCAATAAGTAAAAGGTATAAAGATAACGGGCAGCATGGTAAAGACGGTAAATAAAAGACGACGTGTAAAAAGCGGCGGGTAACAGGTTCGGTCGGAAAGCGAGCGCGGAAAGGTAAGAATGGAACAGTATACAATCGAGCCGGGACGGGCGGTCACAAGCAAGGCCGGCCGGGACAAAGGCACAATCTATGTCGTGTGCGCGGTGGACGGGAATTTCGCCCTTGCGGCGAACGGGAGCGGGCGGCCGCTTGCCAAGCCCAAGCGCAAACGGATCAAGCACTTGAAGCCTTTGCCGGAACTGTCGGAGACCCTGTCGGAAAAGTTTCGGGACGGCAAAAAAGTATACGACGCCGAACTGAAAGCCTTTGTCAAAAGGACGGAGGCCGCGTTAAAAGCGGAAGCCGAGAAAAAGGAAACGGAAAAAGCCGCGCCGGCAAGTAAAAAGTAATTCCCGGAAGGGGAGTGCAAGAGGGGCGCAAGCGAGACGACGCCGCGGACACCCGCTTGGCGGGCAAAAGAGCGAGCGGTGTCCCCTCTTGAAACAAAGAAGTGGAGAAAGTATGTCAAAAGGCGACAACATCGAAGCCGAAGGCGTAGTAACCGAGGTTTTACGGAACGCGACTTTTAAGGTCAAACTTCCGAACGGATACGTCGTGACGGCAACCATATCGGGCAAACTGCGCATGAACTACATTCGCATTTTGGCCGGCGACACGGTCAAATTGGAAATGTCACCCTATGACTTGACCAAGGGGCGCATCACGTGGAGAAACAAGGGCTGACGTCAGAGTTGTTGCGAAAATAACTTGCGGCGGCTTTGCGCGTCTTTTCGTGGCAAACAAAGATAAAAATTTCGATAGCAGCGTTACTGCAAGCCTCAATTTTTATCTTTGTTTGCCGCAAAAATCCATCGCAATTCCGTTCGCCTTTTAGTTTTGTAACAACTCTATTGGCGGCATAGACGCCCCGAATAACGGATTAAACAAGGAGTTAAAAGATAGATTATGAAAGTAAGGCCATCGGTAAAACCTATGTGCGACAAGTGCAAAGTGATCAAACGCCACGGCAAGGTCATGGTGATTTGTTCCAAAGCGCCCTCGCACAAGCAGAGACAAGGTTAAACAACCTTAAAATTTCTTTTTCCCGCCGCGTTTTTTTATCGGACAAACCGCGGCGGGCGACCTTAAAGAAAAAAGCGGCAAAGTAAAAGGAGACAACACAAAATGGCACGTATAGCCGGCGTAGATTTGCCCCGCGAAAAGCGGACGGAGATAGGGCTGACCTATCTTTACGGTATCGGGCGGCCCACCGCAAGCAAGATCCTGAAAGCGACGGGGGTCAGTCCCGACGTGCGCGTCAAGGATCTGACCGAAGCCGACGTCAGTAAATTGCGCGAGTACATCGACAAAAATTTAGTCGTCGAGGGCGATTTAAAGCGCGACGTCCAACTTTCGATCAAAAGGCTGGTCGAAATCGGTTGCTACCGCGGCGTTCGGCACCGCAAAGGCTTGCCGGTGCGCGGGCAAAGCAGCAAGCGCAACGCCCGCACGAGGAAAGGCAAGCGGCGCACGGTGGGGCGCACCAATAAACCCGCTCCTTCAAAAACATAGCGGACATTTTTCTTTGGAGTTTGCCCGTCAAGGCTGCCCGTCGCAAAGAAAGTTGTCCGGCCAAAAAAGAAAAATCGGACAGAGTTAATAATGTCCGTACATGCCGCCCCGTTGCTTGCGGCGCGGAGGATTCGGTGGACAATATTACAGCGTTTTAACAAAAGAATAACACATCTGACTTTGGCTTTTTGGATATGAACCGTGAAAAGAACCTTTCCACGTTTCCTATCTCAAAAATCCAAAACTCATCTTGTGTAATTGTTTTGTAAAAACGCCGTAGGATATAAAAATAGGAGATAACGCATAAACATGGCAGAACAAGAAAAAGTTGCGCAAGCCGCTCCGGCGGCCGCCAAGAAAGCGGATAAGCCCGCCGCGGGCAAGAAAACCGCGGGGCCGCGCAAGAAAAAGAATACCCGGCACGTGGATCGGGGCGCGGTGCATATCCGCAGTTCCTTTAACAATACGATCGTGACGGTCACCGACCGCGAGGGCAACGCGATCGCCGCGTCCAGCGCGGGCGCGATGCGGTTTAAAGGCAGCCGCAAAAGCACCCCTTACGCCGCGCAGGTCGTGGCCGAAAAGGCGGCGCGCGCCGCCGCCGACAGCGGTTTGCGGTCGGTGGAGGTTTACGTCAAAGGCCCCGGCAACGGCCGCGAGGCCGCGATCCGCGCGCTGTCCAACGCCGGTTTGAGCGTTACGATGATTCGGGACGTGTCGCCGATACCGCACAACGGGTGCCGGCCGCCGAAACGCCGCAGGATTTGACGAAAAAGCGCGGCGGGCGCGGCGCGCGACATGCGGCGCGGCAGTCTCCGCCGGGCAGGGGAACGCCCCGCGCGCCCCTTTATCAGTTTTAAGTTTTTAAGGAATAGAAGGAGTAAACGAAATTGGCTAAATACACGGAAGCGGATTGCAGGCTTTGCAGGCGCGAGGGCGCGAAATTATTTTTAAAAGGCGAACGTTGCACGAGCAAGAAGTGCGCGATTGAGAAACGCCCTTTGCCTCCCGGCCAGCACGGCGCGGGCAGGAAAAAGGTGTCCGAATACGGCACGCAGTTACGCGAAAAGCAAAAGGCGAAACGCGCGTACGGCCTGCTCGAACGGCAATTCCGGCAATACTACGAACGCGCGGCGGGCATGAAGGGCAACACGGGGGAACTGATGATTTCCCTGCTCGAACGCCGTTTGGACAACGCGGTGTTCCGCATGGGGATCGGCGGGAGCCGCGCCGAGGCGCGCCAAATCGTCAGCCACGGGCACCTCACCGTAAACGGCAGGAACGTCAATATCCCGAGTTACCAGATCAAGGCGGGCGACGTGATCGCGGTCAAGGACGGCAAAAAGGACAACGCGATTTTCAAGGAATTGCGGGGCGCGAAGATCACGATGCCGAAATGGCTGAATTTCGACACCGAAGCGTTGAAAGGGGCGATCATAGAATTGCCGAAGCGCGAGGACGCCGATTTGAGCATCAAAGAGCACTTAATCGTCGAGTTGTACTCGAAGTAAGGTAATGTCAAGATAAAAGATAATAGATAAAAGATAATGTCAAAACTTAATCAATCACTTTTACCTCTTACCTTTTACCTAATGTCAAGAATCAATATCTTTTACCTTTTACCTTTTATCTGATCAAGATTGACTGGGAGGTCATAAACGACATAATTATGATGGAAATAGAAAAGCCAAGAATCCTTTGCGAGGAAAGTTCGGATTCGGCCTATGCCAAAATCACGGTGGAGCCGCTCGAACGCGGTTTCGGCATCACGTTGGGGAATACGCTGCGGCGCGTCCTGCTGTCCAGTTTGCCCGGCGCGGCGGTGGTCGGCATCAAGATCGACGGCGTCATGCACGAATTTTCCACGATAAAGGGCGTGACCGAGGACGTCGCGGAAATCATCTTAAATTTAAAGAACCTGCACATCAAACTGCTGACGACCGATAAAAGCGTCAAAAAATCCCTGCGCCTCGTCAAGAACGCGCCGGGCACGGTGACCGCGCGCGACATCGACGCGGACCCGGAGGTGGAAATCCTCAACCCCGACTTTTACATCTGCACGATGGACGCCGGCGCGAAGATCGACATGGAATTGATCGTCGGGCGGGGGCGGGGCTACGTCGCGGCGGACAAGAATAAAAACCCCGCGCTGCCCATTGGCTACATTCCGATCGACAGCATTTTCACGCCTGTCAAAAAAATCAATTACGAGGTCGAGAGCACGCGCGTCGGCCAAAATATCGACTACGACAAACTAATTTTAGAGGTTTGGACGCACGGCACGATGAGCGCGCGCGAAATCGTCAGTTTGTCCGCCAAAATCGTCGAGGACCATATCCGACTGTTCGTCAACCTTTCCGAGAACATGGCGGCGTTGGACATCCTGCAAAATCCCGCGATTGACAGGTCGAAAGCGGTTTTGGAAATGAACATCGAGGACATGGATTTGTCCGTCCGCAGTTACAACTGCCTGAAACGCGCCGGCATCCACACGGTCGAGGACCTCACCAAAAAGACCGAGGACGACATGTTGAAGGTGCGCAATTTAGGGCGCAAATCGTTGGACGAAGTGATTCACAAACTCCAAAGGTTGGGGCTCGACCTCAAACCCAAAGAGGAATAGCAAACAGTTTTTTGGAAGGAGCGCGGGGAAAACTTTTGGCTAAAAAAGGTTTTCCCGCGGAAAAGGAGTAAAAAATGCCGTCACACCGTAAATTAGGAATGCCCACCGATCAGCGCATGGCCGTGATTAAGAATCAGGTCTCGCAGTTGCTCCTGCATGGGAAAATAGAGACCACGCTGGCCACGGCCCGAGAGGTTCGGCGGTACACGGAAAAAATGATCACCGTGGCCGTCCGCAGTTTCGAGGACATCGTAAAGGTCGAAAAGACCGTGCTAGTGCCCGCCAAAAAGGCCAAGAACAAGAACGACAAGGTCGCGGAGGAACGGATCGTCAACAACGACGGCCCGAAGAAGTTGGCCGCCCGCCGCAAATTGATGGCGGGTTTGTGCGATTTGCCCGACCCGATGTTGGAGGCCGAGAACAAAGCGGCCTATAAAATCCGCACGAAGGACGTCAAGCACCCGCTTATCGAGAAGTTGTTCAACGAACTCGCCCCGAAATACAGGGACCGCGAGATCGAACTGAAACAGGGCGGCGGCTATACGCGCATAATCAAGTTGGGTATGCGCCGCGGCGACGCCGCCGAGATAGCGATGATCGAACTCGTGTAAGCGAAATTTAAAACTTCATAGGATTATGCGGAAAACCCTTTTTGAAAAAAGGGTTTTCCGCGCCTTTCCCAAAAACTTTCTGACTGTAAGAAAAAAGCGCGAAAATTTTTGAAGGGGTGTCGAGGGGGGACTTGAAGCGGATACTTCATTTTATAAAAAGTTTCCCCTCGAAAACATTTCCAAAAACGTTCATGCAATATTAAATGAAAAAACGGTAAAAATTTTTGAAGGGGTCGAGGGGGAACTTTTTATAAAAAGTTCCCCCTCGAAGTTTTTTATTATGGATAAAAGCAATATCTTTAAAATCGGTTTGGACATCGGCGGGACGGCGGTCAAGGCGGGCGCGGCGGACGGGAACGGCAAAATTTTGGCCAAGGCGTCGATTGAAACGGGCGCGCAACGCCCCTACATGGCGATTTTCCGGGACGTCGCCGCCGTCGCGCGCAGGGTCGCGGCGGACGCGGGCATTCCGTGGGATAACGTATCGGGCGTGGGAGTGGGCGTGCCGGGCACGGTCAACTCGGCGGCGGGCGAGGTCGTATACGCCAATAATCTGCCGTTCCGCAACGCGCCGATCGGGTCCGAACTTTTCAAAATTTTGGGGAAGCCCATTCAGATTGAGAACGACGCCAACGCGGCGGGGTACGGGGAGTACCTATTCGGCGCGGGGCGCAAATATTCGAGCAGCCTTTTCGTCACGCTCGGCACGGGCGTCGGCGGCGGGATCGTCGTGGACGGCAAAATCTTTTCGGGCTTTAAATCGGCGGGCGCGGAAATCGGGCATATGGTCATCGCGCACGGCGGCGCGCCCTGCACGTGCGGGCAGCGCGGCTGTTTCGAGGCGTACGCATCGGTCACGGGTTTAGCGCGCCTGACCGCGGAGACGGCGGCCAAATACCCGGATTCGTTATTGGCCGAACTGGTTGCGGAACGCCGGAAGGTCGGCAAGGACGCGGGCGGCAAGACCGCTTTCGACGCGGCCGCCGGGGGCGACAAGGCGGGCGCGGAAGTCGTCGGGACTTACATAGAGTATTTAGCCGACGGGATTGTCAGCGTTGTGAATTTGATTCGCCCCCAAGCGGTCATCATCGGCGGCGGCGTATCGGCGCAGGGCGAAACCTTGCTCGCGCCGCTGCGCAAGAGTTGTTACGCGAAGGTTTACGGCGGCACGGATTACGCGCCTTTCGACATTCTAACGGCGCAGTTGGGGAACGACGCGGGATTATTAGGCGCGGCGTTCTTATAGGAATTTGCGGAAAAAACTTATTTGCGGGGAGATTTATTTGCGGAAAACCCTTTTTGAAAAAAGTGTTTTCCGCACCTTTCCCAAAAACTTTCCGCATTTTGATTTTTCCGAGCAATACGCGGAAAGTTTTTGAAAGAGGGCGCGGGGGAAACTTTTTCCAAAAAGTTTCCCCCGTTACCGTTCATTAGGCTTGTTGCGAAAAAGCGCGTGCCGCGCGACGAAGCAATCCCTACACAACCCTTATCGGCCTGTCGAACCTCGCCGAAATATTTATTCAAAAATCGGTCATGGGAGTGTACAAACCGCGTTGCTACCGGTCATTGCGAGGAGCGCGAAGCGCGACGCGGCAAGCTCTACCGAACACGAAACGCCCCGCGCCGCGCCGTTAAAAAGAACCCGCGGGGGGAAACTTTTTGAAAAAAGTTTCCCCCCGCGCCCCCTTTCAAAAACTTTCAACAACCTTTAAAAAATTCCCCTCCCTCGGCGGGGTGCCGCCGTAAGGCGGCGGGGTGGTTGCGTTTGTTGTCACGTTTCGTGTTGCCTTTTAATTCCGCTACAAGTCTAATGACATGCCGTGTTTATGAGCAATGCGGTTTGTACACTCTCACCGGTCATCAAAGTATTGACATTCCGAAAATCCCATGATATACTGTAATTGTAATTTTTCTTTCCGGGTCCTCGCTCTTTGGCAACTGAATAGTAGACTTTTGTGCGTTCCCTCCGCCGAGCGGCGGTGCCCCTTTTGACATGCCGTTTCAATCACGCCCCGCGGCGCTCTAATAACCGCGCCAACGCTCTCTGTTTACTCCCAACGGCAACACTTTGTCCGCTCCCGACGGCAACTTTCAATTTCTCAATTTTCAATTTTTATGGTATACTTAACGGGTAATGCCGTTTAATCCCGAACAATTTGAAAATAAAATATGGGACACGATCCGTACCCGCGCCCTCATTCCCGACGGCGGCAAGGTTTGCGTTGCCGTCAGCGGCGGCGCGGACAGTATGGCCTTGTTGTTTTTCTTGCTTAAATACCGCCAACGGCTCTCCGCGCTTTCCGTCGTCAACGTCGATCATGGGATACGGGGGGAGGCTTCTGCGCGGGAATCCGCGTTCGTGCGGGAGTATTGCGCGGCGCGGGATATTCCTTTGCGGTTTTTCAAACTTGACGTTCCGGCGGACGCGCGGCGCAAAGGTTCGAGTTTGGAAACCGCCGCCCGCGACGCGCGTTACGCCGCTTTCGGGGAAGTTTTGAACGGCGCGGGCGCGCCCGACTGCATCGCGACCGCGCACCACCTGAACGACAACGCCGAAAGCATGCTCTTGCACCTGTTTCGCGGCGGCGGGGCGCGGGGGCTGTCGGGCATGGAATACGCGCGGGGACGGGTCGTCCGGCCCCTGCTCGACGTTTCCCGCCGCGAAATCGAGGAGTATGTCCGCGCAAACGGCATTCCCCATGTGACGGATACGAGCAACGCGGATATAAACTATACGCGCAACTTTATACGGCGCGAGGTTTTGGCGCGAATCGAGGAACGCTTCCCCGGCGCGGCGGAAAGGATAGCGGCGGCTGCCGGCGACGTGCGGCGGGACGACGAATTTTTAAACAGGCTTGCGGGCAGTACACAGTTATTTGACAGTGCACAGTGCACAGTGCACAGTGCACAGTTAAAGGACGGGGTTCTTCACGTCGAGCGGAATGGCGATAAAAAAAGTAAATCCTCAACTGTGGACTGTGGACTGTGGACTGCGCACTGTAAAGTCGGTTTAAAAGAAGGCGACGTCGCCGTTCCCCTCTCCGCCCTTGCCGAGCCCGCACTCGCGCCCCGCGCGGTGTTCGCGGCGTTGCGCGGCTTGGGGATTTTCGCGGATATAGAACGGCGGCACGTCGATTTGATTTTGAACTTCGCGCGGGACGGGCAAAACGGCGCGTCGCTGGATATGCCCGACGGACTGAAAGTGCGGAAAGAATACGGGCGGGTGGTGTTTCGTAAAAGGAATTGAGAATTGAGAATTGAGAATTGAAAAGTTTCGGACAAGGGAATTGAAAATTGAAAATTTTCGGATAAAGCGTTCGCGCTGAAATGTTTCCGCTCACGGTTAAGAAACGTATAGCATACTAAAAGTTATTTCTTGCGTCAGCATCCTTAACTTCTCAATTTTCAATTTTCAATTCAAATACTTCTCCTTTCTCAATGCCCACTTAATAAAAAGAGTATGTATTGTATAAACGACATCGACAGAATCTTGATCCCCGATTTCGAGATTGAAAAAAGAGTCGGCGAACTTGGGAATCAAATCAAGCGGGACTACGCCGCCCTTAAAACGCCGCCGATATTGCTGGGCGTGCTGCGCGGCGGGTTCGTCTTTTTGGCCGATCTTGCGCGGGCGGTCGATTTGCCCGTGGAAATCGACTTGATATCGCTGTCCAGTTACGGCGGCGGGACCGAATCCGGCGGCGACGTGCGCCTCGTCAAGGATTTAGACCGAAGCGTCGAGGGGCGGCACGTGCTGGTCGTAGAGGACATTATCGACACGGGCGTCACGCTGCAATTCCTGTTGGGCTTGCTCAAAGCCCGCGACCCCGCGTCCGTGAAACTCTGCGCCCTTTTGGACAAGCCCTCGCGCCGCAAAGTCGATTTGCAAGCGGACTATACCGGCTTTACCGTCCCCGACGAATTT
>JAISFM010000078.1 GCA_031263605.1 Clostridiales bacterium
AAAGGATTTTATATGGAACTTCACGGAACTACAATCGTCGCCGTCAAACGGGACGGGGTCACCGCTATCGCGGGCGACGGGCAGGTGACCGGCGGGCAAAGCATCGTTTTAAAGAACAACGCCGTCAAGGTGCGCCGGATTTTCGACGGCAAGGTCATTACGGGCTTTGCCGGGTCTGTCGCCGACGCGTTCACTTTGAGCCAGCGGTTCGAGGAAATGCTGCAAAAATACAGCGGCAACCTGATGCGCGGCGCGGTCGAACTCGCCCAAATGTGGCGCGGCGATAAATTTTTGCGGCGGCTCGAAGCGCAAATGATCGTCGCCGACGCCGGAAGTTTGCTGATCATCGACGGCATGGGCGACGTTATCGACCCCGAGGACGGCTTGTGCGCGATCGGCAGCGGCGGCAATTACGCCCTCGCCGCCGCCCGCGCCCTCATGGCGGAAACCAAACTGGCCGCCCCCGAAATCGCCCGGAAAGCAATCGAAATCGCCGGGCAGATTTGTATATTTACCAACAATAATATTACCGTCGAAACGATAGAATAGGTAAAAGATAAAAGGTAAAAGGTAAAAGATATTGTGAAGGGTTTCTCGGCTTCGCTCGCAAAAGAGTTGTTATGAAACCTCAACGCGAAAAGATTTACGGTGGGTTTTTGCGGCAAACAAAGATAAATTGAGGATTGCGGCGCCGTTGCTATCGAAATTTTTATCAAAGTTTGTCACGAAAAGACGCGCAAGGCCGCCGCAAATTTATTTCGCAACAAAAATCATTGCCGGCCTTCGAAGGAGTTAATTTAAATGGATTTGAGCCCCAAACAAATAACGGCGGAACTTGACCGCTTTATCATCGGCCAGCAGGCCGCGAAACGCGCCGTGGCCGTCGCGCTGCGCAACCGGTACCGCCGCAGTTGCCTGCCCGACGCGGTGCGCGAGGAAATCACGCCCAAAAACATTATCATGAAAGGGCCGACGGGCGTGGGCAAAACGGAAATCGCCCGCCGCTTGGCGAAACTGGTCAAGGCCCCCTTTATCAAGGTCGAGGCCACGAAATACACCGAAGTCGGCTATGTCGGGCGGGACTGCGAGTCCATGATCCGCGACTTGACCGAGGTGGCGGTGCGCCTTGTGCGCGAGGAGAAGTTCAGCGAGGTCGAGAGCAAGGCGCGCGCGGCGGCGGAGTCCCGCATCATCGACGCGATTGTGCGCGACCGCAAAGCGCGGGCGCAGGACACGCCCGAGCCGCTGATCAAGGCCGAGGTGGCCGACCAACTGCGGAGCGGCGCGCTGGACAAACAGGCGATCGAGATCGACGTGGCCGACCGCCCGAAGCCGATGGAATTGGTGCCGGGCAGCGGCATGGAGATGATCAACATCGGCGACATCATGGGGGGCATGTTCGGCGGCAAAAAGAAAAAGAAGCGCAAAATGACCGTCAAGGAGGCGTTGGATTTGATGATCGCCGAGGAGGGCGAGAAGTTGATCGACAACGACGCGATTACGGCCGAGGCGGTGCGCCGCGCCGAGCAGGACGGCATCATCTTTATCGACGAGATCGACAAGATCGCCGCCAAAAGCAGCCAAGGCGGCGGGAGCCACGACGTATCGCGCGAGGGCGTACAGCGCGACATCCTGCCGATCGTCGAGGGCAGCACGGTCATCACCAAGTACGGCCCGGTCAAAACGGACTTTGTGCTGTTCATCGCGAGCGGCGCGTTCCACATATCCAAGATGGAGGACTTGATTCCCGAATTGCAGGGGCGTTTCCCGGTCAAGGTGGAGTTGGACAGTTTGAAGCACAAGGATTTTGTGGACATTCTGACGATTCCCGAAAACGCGATCACGCGCCAGTACGCGCATTTGCTGTCGGTGGACAGCATCAAATTGACGTTCACCGCCGACGCGGTGGACGAGATCGCGGCGGTGTCGGTTTTGGAAAACGAGACGAGCGAGAACATCGGGGCGCGCCGCTTGCACAACATTATCGAGTTGCTGTTGGAGGACATTTCTTTCAACGCCGACGGCCAGCACCCCGAAATCGAGGTCATCATCGACCGCGCGTATGTCAAGGAGCATTTGAAGAATACGACGAAAAAGCATGATTTGACGAAGTATATTTTGTGACGAAGCCACAAGGGACTTCGTCAAGGTAAAAGGTAAAAGGTAAAAGATTAGGTAATAAGTAATAGGTAATAAGTAATAGGTTCGGATAGAGGGCTTTGCGCGATGTAAGATGGAAGATGGGCGGATAGAGGGCTTTGCGCGATGTAAGATGTAAGATGGAAGAGGGAAGAGGGAAGAGGGAATGTCGCGCGTTACTCGCGCGGGGGTAAGATTGTCGGCGCGCAAACATCTTGTCATTAGACTTGTAGCGAAATACGGCGCGGACGCTATGCGGGTCTTTTCGTGTGTAAAGCGGGTAAAAATTTTGTTAGTAGCGTTGCTGCAAACTGCAATTTTTACCCGCATTACACGCAAAAATCCCTCGCCTATCATCTCGCGCCTTAATTTCGCAACAAGTCTATTTCGAGCGAAGTCGAGAAATCCCCCACCGATTGTGCAAAGCCCTCAATCCGACCATCTTCCATCTTCCCTCTTACATCTTACATACTCATTATTGCGCCCAACTTCCCCGACAATACCTATTACCTATTACTTATTACCTATTACCTAATTGCCTAACCTCTTACCTCTTACCTTTTATCTCTTGCCTGCTATAAAACGATGATTACTAAACCCAAAGGCACTATCGACATTCTGCCCGCCGACAGCGGGAAATGGCATTTTATCGAGAATACCGCCCGCGAAACGGCGCGCCTCTATAATCTGCGCGAAATCCGCACGCCCAACTTCGAGCATACGGAACTGTTTTTGCGCGGCGTGGGCGAAACGACCGACATCGTCAATAAGGAAATGTATACCTTTACCGACAAAGGCGGCCGCAGTGTCACCCTGAAACCCGAGGGGACGGCGGGCGTCGCGCGCGCCTATGTCGAGAACGGCCTCGCCAACGAGCCGAAACCGTTGAAAATGTACTATATCACGCCCGTGTACCGCTACGAGCGGCCGCAGGCGGGGCGATTGCGCGAGCATCGGCAGTTCGGCGTGGAAATCTACGGCGCGGCGAACCCTTCGATCGACGCGGAAACGATCATGATTGCGCGGGATACGCTGAAAAGATTGGGGATTGAAAGCGCGGCTCTGAACATCAACAGCGTGGGCTGCCCCGACTGCCGCAAGGCCTACCATGAAACGCTGCGGGCGTATTTAAAGGAGCGGCTGCCCCAAATGTGCCCGACCTGCAACGAGCGGTTCGAGAAAAACCCCCTGCGGATTTTGGACTGCAAATCGCCCGGGTGCGCGGGGATCACCGCGAACGCGCCGCATATCACGGACTACTTGTGCGAGCCGTGCAAGGGGCATTTCGACGGCGTGAAAAAAATACTGGATATCTACGGCGTACAATATAAGGTCAACCCCTATATCGTGCGCGGACTGGATTATTACAACCGCACCGTGTTCGAGTTCGTCGCGGACTCCGAACGCGCCCAAGGCACAATTTGCGGCGGCGGGCGGTACGACCGTCTGGTCGGGGACGTGGGCGGCAGCCCCGAACCCGCCGTGGGCTTCGGCATGGGGATCGAGCGGCTGATCAATATCATGGAAGCGGAGGGCTTGCTTTTCGATACCGCCGCGAAAATAGACGCCTACCTTGTCCGCGCGGACGATTCCGCCGCCGAAACGATTTATAAAATGGCGGCGGAGTTTCGCGCGCAGGAGCGCAACATCGAGTTCGATCATTTGAACCGCAGCGTCAAGGCGCAGTTCAAGGCCGCCGACAAATTGGGCGCGGAATATGCGGTCGTCGTCGGCGCGGACGAGTTGCGGTCCGGCGCGGCGAAAGTCAAAAACTTGAAAACGGGCAAAGAAACCGCCGTCCCGATACAAGAGGCCTGCGACTATGTTTGCGGAAGTTTCATGGACGATTTTTTGAAAGAAGAATATGACGAAGAGGAGTATGCCGAAATGGACGACAAGCAGAAAATAGTGTACGGAAAAATAAAAAGAACGGAGAAAATTTTGGAAAAAGTGCGCGAGGCTTACCGCAACATATATTTTCGCAAAAATAAAGACAAATGATTGAGATCGGAAAAGTAATCGAAATCAAACCCGACGGGCGGGCGGTCGTGCGGTTCGACCGCAAAGCGTCCTGCGATAAATGCAGCATGTGCATGATGTCGAAAAAGGATATGCACATCGACTATGCGATGGACAACGCGGGGGCAAAAGAGGGCGACGCGGTGTCGGTTGATTTGAGCGCGGCCGCGCTGTCGGTCGCGACGCTTATTGTCTATGTCCTGCCGCTCCTGTTCGCGCTGGCGGCTTTCCTGCTCACGCGCGGCGTGGACGAGAGGATACAACTCGGCGCGGTTCTCGGCGCGGTCGCCGTTTCGTTCGGCATAGCGGCTTTCGCGGACGCGAAATACTTCAAGCGCAAACGCTTGCGGCCGCGCATGGTGAAAATCATGCGGAATGAAGGACAAGAGTCGGATAAAGAATTAGAGGTTAGGTAAGAGGTAATAGATTAGGTAATAAGTAATAAGTAATAAGTAATAGGTATTGTCGGGGGAAATTAGGCGCAAAATGACAAGATGTTTGCGCGCGCCGACAATCTTACCCCCGCGCGAGAAACGCGCGACCGAACCTATTACCTATTACTTAATAACTTATTCCTTAATCTTTTGCCTTTTATCTAAACAATACATACGAATCAAGGAATGGAGGGACATATAATGTCTGAACATGTAACCGAATTGACGGGCGGCGAGTTCGCCGCATTCACGGCCGAGGGCGCGGCGCTGGTCGATTTTTGGGCGTCGTGGTGCGGCCCCTGCAAGGCTATCGCGCCGATCGTGGAGGAAATCGCCAAGGGCTACGCCGGAAAATTGAAGGTCGGCAAGGTCGATGTGGACGATAAAGAAAACGCCGCCACAGCGCAAGGCTTTGGGATTATGAGCATCCCCACCTTGCTGTTTTTCAAGGACGGCAAACTCGCGGAAAAAGTCGTCGGCATGAGGAACAAGGCGTTTTTAACGGAGATTATCGATAGGTTATGTAAGATGCAAGATGGATAGATGACTATGTAAGATGGAAGATGGAAGATGGAAGATGGGTTGTCGCGCGTTACTCGCGCGGGGGTAAGATTGTCGGCGTGCGCAAACATCTTGGCATTTCGATTGTCGGCGTGCGCAAAGTCCTGTCATTTCGAGCGAAGTCGAGAAATCCCCCACCGTTAAAAAATTCCCCTCCCTCGGAGGGGTGGACGCGGAGCGGACGGGGTGGTTGCGCCCAACTTCCCCGACAATACCTCTTACCTTTTATCTACCCTCTTGCCTCTTATCTAAAAATTGAATTGGAGAAATACATAATGTTAAACTACTCTACTATCCAAAAAGCGGATCCCGAACTCTTCGAGATGATGATGAAAGAGTTGCGCCGCCAGCAGGGCAACATCGAATTGATTGCCAGCGAGAACTTTGTGTCGGAGGCGGTGCTGTCCGCCGCGGGCAGCCACTTGACCAACAAATACGCCGAGGGCTATCCCGGGCGGCGGTACTACGGCGGCTGCGAATTTGTGGACGAAGTCGAAAACCTCGCGATCGCCCGCGCCAAAAAATTGTTCGGCGCGGAACACGCCAACGTCCAGCCGCATTGCGGCTCGTCCGCGAACATGGCCGCCTACCGCGCCCTGATCAAGCACGGCGACACCGTATTGGCGTTGAGTCTGGCCAACGGCGGGCATTTGACGCACGGCGCGTCCGTCAGTTTTTCGGGGCAGGACTATAAAATCGTGTCCTACGGCGTGGCGCGGGACGCCGAAACGATCGACTATGACGAACTGCAAGCCGCCGCCCTGCGGGAAAGACCCGCCTTGCTCCTCGCGGGCGCGAGCGCGTACCCGCGCAAACTGGACTTCAAACGCATGAAAGCCATCGCCGACAGCGTGGGCGCGTTTTTCATGGTCGATATGGCGCATATCGCGGGTTTGGTCGCGGCGGGCCTGCACGAAAGCCCCGTGCCGTATGCCGACATCGTGACCACGACGACGCATAAAACGTTGCGCGGCCCGCGCAGCGGCTTGATTTTGTGCAAGGAAAAGCACGCGAAAGCGGTGGACAAGGTCGTTTTCCCGGGCATTCAAGGCGGGCCGCTCCTGCATATCATCGCCGCCAAAGCGGCCGCTTTCAAAGAGGCTCTCGCGCCCGAATTTAAAACCTATCAGCGGCAAATCGTCGCCAACGCGGCGGCAATGGCGGGCGCGTTTGTGCGGCAGGGCATGAAATTGGTCAGCGGCGGCACGGACACGCATTTGATGCTGTTGAACGTGGCGGTGTGCGGGACGACGGGCAAGGAAACCGAAATTTTGCTCGACAAGGCCAACATCACGCTGAACAAGAACACAATCCCCTTCGAGACGCTCGCGCCCTCGGTAGCCAGCGGCATACGGATCGGCACGCCCTCGGTCACGACGCGCGGCATGAAGGAAAAGGAAATGGAAACGATCGCCGATCTCATCGCGCGCGTGATTCGGGAAAAGGACGCCGCCGTACCGAACGTCAAGAAAGAAGTCGCGGCGTTGTGCGAGGCGTACCCGCTGTACGAGGGGAGTTGAAGATTGATTTAAATTGAAAATTGAAAATTGAAAAGTTTCGGATGCTGACGCGCAAGACGAAACATTTATTATGCTATATGTTTCTTGCCCATGAGCGAAAACTTTTTAGCGCAAACGCCTATCCTTTAACTTTCAACTTTCAAAGGCAAAATATTTGACAGCATAGCAGATGTATGGTATACTGTTCAATCGGTTAGTTTCCGCTAATCGTGTAAAAAATTTAGGATAGCCGCGCGTATCGCGCGAAACGCGCGGCGACAGGATAGATACATGAAAAAAAGGATATATTTTGATCACGCGGCGACTACGCCCGTCGATCCCGCCGTGTTCGAGGCGATGAAGCCCTATTTTTGCGAAACGTTCGGCAACGCGGCCAATACGGTCTATTCGTTCGGGCGCGAGGCGGCTCAGGCCGTCGGCGAGGCCCGCGCCAAGGTCGCCAAAGCGATCAACGCGGGCTGCCGCCTGTTGGACTCCCGCCAAAAGGACGAGGTTTATTTCACGTCGGGCGGCACCGAGGCCGACGTATGGGCGTTGACGGGCGCGGCCTACGCGAACGCCGCCAAGGGCAAGCACATCGTGACCACGAAAATCGAACACGCCGCGGTCATGAGCACCTGCGCCCAATTGGAAAAGCGCGGGTTCGAGGTGACTTATGTCGGCGTGGACGCGCGCGGGGTAGTCCGGTTGGACAAACTGATCGGCGCGTTGCGCCCGGACACCGTTTTGGTGTCGGTCATGGCGGCGAACAACGAAACGGGGGCGATTCAGCCGGTCGAGGAAATCGGGAAACTCTGCGCGGAGCGCAAGATTTTGTTTCACACCGACGCGGTTCAAGCGGCGGGGGCTTTGGACATAGACGTAAAAAAATGGAACGTAGACATGCTGTCGCTGTCGGCGCATAAATTTTACGGCCCGAAAGGGATCGGCGCGTTATATATCCGCAAGGGCGTTAAAATCGACAAATTGATTTCGGGCGGGCATCAAGAATTTTCCCAGCGCGGCGGCACGTCCAACGTGCCCTTGATAGTGGGGTTAGGCGCGGCGATAGAGGCGGCGGCAACTCAGCGCGAAACGCGCGTCCGGCATTTAAAGGAACTGAAAGCGCGTTTATTGTCGCGGCTGCGTGAGATCGACTACACGTCGGTGAACGCCGATCCCGAGCGGACGCTGCCCGGCACGGTCAGCGTGGGGTTCGGGTTTATCGAATCCGAGGGCTTGTTGACGTCGTTGGATTTGAACGGCATAGCGGCCAGCAGCGGCAGCGCGTGCGCGAGCGATTCCTTGGAGCCGTCCCACGTCCTGTTGGCGATGGGGCTGTCCCACGCGGACGCGCAGGGCGTATTGCGTTTCTCGTTCGGCAAGTCCAACACCGTCGCGGAGATAGACACATGCGTTGACCTGTTAAAGGACATAGTAGCCAAACGCCGCGAAATGAGCCCGCTGTTCGCGGAGTTCAAAGCGGAAAAGAAATTTGTTTGAAGGGACTTTTTCGGGGAAAACTTCTATTATTAAGTAATAGGTAATAAGTAATAAGTAATAGGTTCGGATAAAGGACATTGCGCAAGAATCTCAACCGCAATTGTGCATTGTGCATTGTGAATTGTGCATTATTATGTCATTTCGAGCGCAGTCGAGAAATCGCCGACCTATAAAAAATTCCCCTCCCTCGGAGGGGTGGACGCGGAGCGGACGGGGTGGTTGCGCTCAACTTCCCCGACAACACCTATTATTAAGTAATAGGTAATAGGTTCGGATAAAGGGCATTGCGCGAAAGTCCTGTCATTCTTAACCGCATTGCGCCAATTTCCCCACCGTTAAAAAATTCCCCTCCCTCGGAGGGGTGGACGCGGAGCGGACGGGGTGGTTGCGCTCAATTCCCCCGACAATACCTATTACTTATTACCTATTACCTATTACCTAAAAAAAAATTGTCACAAAAAAAAACGCAAGCCGTCATAGACGGCCTTCAAAGGAGATACTATAAAATGTATAATGAAAAAGTAATCCAAGAGTTTACTTGCCCCAAAAACGTGGGCGAGATAAAGGACGCCGACGGCGTGGGCAAGGTCGGCAACGCGAAATGCGGCGACATCATGAAGATGTTCCTGAAAATCGACGACGGCAAAATCACCGACGCCAAATTCCAGACGTTCGGGTGCGCGGCGGCGATTGCGACCAGCAGCGTCGCGACGGAACTCATCAAGGGCAAGACGGTAGAGGACGCCTTGAAACTTACCAACAAAGACGTGGTGAATAAATTGGACGAACTGCCCGCGCAAAAAATCCACTGTTCGGTTTTGGCCGAAGAGGCGATAAAAGCCGCGATAGACGATTACGAGAGCAAGGCGAAAGGGCGGGATATAGGGAAATTAGGTAATAAGTAATAGGTAATAGGTAATAGGTTCGGATAAAGGACATTGCGCGAAAGTCCTGTCATTACTGCATTGTGCCAATTCCCCCGACAAGACCTATTACCTATTACCTAATTACTCCCCCTCATTCCGCCGCGCTTGATTTTTTGTTCAAGCGCTCGGAAATGCCGTCCGCGACGGCGGTTGCGCTTTTCTTGATGGCTTTCTTGCTTTTGGCGACCATTTCGCTTGCGGGCGTATTGCCCTCGACGAAAGCGGCCCCGATGAGCGCGCCGACAGCCATACCGATCAATATTCCGTTTTTCATATTTATGACACCTCCTGTCGCAAATAGTATGCGCAGAATAAAACGATATATACGTTGGTAGGTAAATAGGTAATAGGTGATGTCCATAAGTAATAGGTAATAGGTAATAAGTAATGTCGGAAAGTATAATCAGAAGTAAAGCAAAGAAATTCGCCATTCGAATAGTCAAGTTATATAAATATTTATATACTAAGAAAAGAGAGGCGATTTTGTCAAAGCAAATATTGCGAAGCGGTACAAGTATAGGAGCGAACCTAACGGAAGCCGAATACGCGGCGAGTCACGACGATTATACATATAAAAATAATATTTCGCTAAAAGAGGCAAGTGAAACAAAATATTGGCTTGAATTATTGTTTGAAGGCGAGTATCTTTCCGAAGAGCAATTTAACAGTCTGTTGGCGGATTGCGAGGAAATCATTAAAATGCTGACGGCTTAGATAAAAACATTAAAGAAACTACAATAAACCGATATAAAATATAGAAACCTATTTACCTATTACTTATTACCTATTACCTATTACTTATAAAAAATGCGTACGTTATGTATAGATTACGGCGACAAACGGTTTGGGTTCGCGTTGGGCGACCCGACGGGGACGATTGCGACCGCCTATGAGGTTTACAAGCGCAAGGGCGGCGCGGCCGACATAGAGCGCATCAAGCAAATTGCCGCCGAAAAAGAGGTCGATACGGTCGTGTTGGGCTTGCCGGTCAATATGGACGGCGCCGAGGGCCCCCGCGCGGAATTGGCGCGTCAATTCGGCGAAACGATAAAAACCGCCTTGCCGGATATAAAGTTGGTTTATTTCGACGAACGCCTGTCCACCGTGACGGCGGAGGAAATATTGATCGAGGCGGGCGTCCGCCGCGACGAACGCCGCAATTTGGTGGACAAGGTAGCGGCGCAGATTATATTGCAGGGATATTTGGACAAAAACAAGGCTTTAAATAAAGATAAAAGGTAAAAGATTAGGTAATAAGTAATAGGTAATAAGTTCGGTCGGGGGGGGCATTGCGCGAGAATCTCAACCGCAATTGTGCATTGTGCATTGTGAATTGTGCATTATTATGTCATTTCGAGCGCAGTCGAGAAATCCCCCACCTATTAAAAATTCCCCTCCTTCGGAGGGGTGGACGCGAGCGGAGCGAGCGGACGGGGTGGTTCAAAAGGTTGCCGTTCCGAACCGCGCAAAGTCCCGCCATTCTGAACCGCAGTGAAGAATCCCAACCGCTTGCCTAAAAAGGCTGCTTCCTACTAAATCCCTCGTCCTTTCTGTTCGCTATTGTTACGGTTAAAAGTTTTTGGAAAAGGTTCGGAAAAACCTTTTTTCAAAAAGGTTTTTCCGAGAACCCGTAAAATAAAATAGAAACCAAAAAAAGGAGATCAAATCATGCCCAATCAAAAAAGCAAAAAGACTGTCAAGGAAACCGAAACCGAGGTTGAATTTTTCGACCGCGTGCCCGAGAACATCATTCCGTTGCGCGACGGCGACAGCGAAAAAGAGGTCCAATTCTATCAAGTGGCTTGCGTGGACATGGACGGGGAATTTTACGCCCTGCTCGAACCCGTAGAGGACTTGCCCGACATTTCGGTGGGCGAAGTGGCGGTTTTCCGTTTGCAGGAGGACAAGGACACCGACAGCGATCTGCTGTTGCCCGTGGAAAACGAAACGACAATGCGCCGCGTATTCGACGCGTACCTGAAAGCGGCGGCCGACGAAGGCTGCGGCTGTGGCGCGGACGGTTGCGAGGACTGCGCGGACGCGGCGGGCGCGGACGACGGTTGCGGGGACGGCTGCGATTGCGGTTGTTGCGGACATGCGCATAAATAACTGAAAAAACTATTTTCTGCTTATCGGGCGGCCTCAAAGAAAAATATCCGTTTTAATAAAAAAGCCGTCTCGGATTTCCGAAACGGCTTTTTTGTCAACGTTTGTATATTAGGCCAATACTTTAATGTCGTGATACAGGATCAGGGTGACAATATCGCAAATCCACAGAATGCCGAAACCGTACCCAAAGAGATTCAGAATCGCACCGAGAAGGTTGCCGCGCAGAAGACGCTCAATCGTACCGCAAATCCAGCCGAACGGTGCGAAAATCACGAGGATAAGCGTGATTAACCATCCGAGTCCAAAGAACCCTTTGCCTTTTCTTGCCATGTTTTGATACCTCCGATAAAAAATTTTGTCTGCCGACAGTATAACATATAAGGTTTAGTATGTCAACTGTTTGACGAACGTTTCATGATTTCGTGGCAGACCCCATTTATCGGCGGGAACGGTCGGCGTTTTAACG
>JAISFM010000116.1 GCA_031263605.1 Clostridiales bacterium
GATTTGACCTCGTCAAAATACAGTTTTGTGGGCTCGGGGCTGGTTTGGTGAATTTGTGGGGGAAAGATATTGGGGGGGAAGAAATGTGCGGGGGAAAACTTTTTGCAAAATTTTTTCCCCCGCGCCCCTTTTCAAAAAACTTCAAACATTTTAAAAGTGGTTAGTGATAAGTGATTAGTGTCGGTCGGGGACATTGCGCATAATCCCTTATCCGAAATTCTGCATTCTGCATTTTGCATTCTGCATTATATATTGCGCATTGCACCTGTCCTTTAATTGTGCATTGTGCATTTTGCATTTTGCATTATATATTGCGCATTGTACCTGTCCTTTAATTGTGCATTGTGAATTGTGAATTGTGAATTGTGCATTGCGCATTATTTCCGGAACGCCTCGTAATTCTTGGTGCCGTCCTCTTTTTCCAGCCCCACAATGTAATCGATGGACACGTCGAAGTAAACCGCGAGTTTCATCAAATCCGCGACGCTCGGTATGTTGCTGCCCTTTTCCCAACGGCAATAGGACGCTTGAATAACGCCCGCGCCTTTCGCGACCTCTCTTTGGGTTTTTCGGTTTTCCCCGCGAAGCGTTTTTAATCGGGCGGCTATCTCCATATCCGCTATTATACCCGTTTGATACAACTTTGAATTTTTTGATACAACTCTGTATCAAAACGCTTGACAACCCTCTGAAAATACTGTATCATATGTATATTGGTATATGTGTATCCAAAGGTTTTGTAAGCCCGCACGCGGAAAGCGGCGGCAAAAACGGAGGTTGTCATGAAAAAACTTAAACTTGTCCTTGCCGCGCTTACGATCGCGGTATGCGCCGCCGCGTTGCTCGCGTGTAACGCCAACGGTTCCCCGAAATCCGTTTTCAACGCCTATCTTGCCGCCGTCAACGCGGGCGACTACAAGAAAGCGGCCGCTTGCATGTACCCGAAGGACAGCGACGAATATAAAGTGTTCGTAGCGGCGGGCGAGGCGGCGGAAATCTTGGCCAAAGCGGCGGGCGAAAGCATGAAACCGGATAAAAAAATGACCGCGAAAAACTTTACGGTTACGGCCGGGGGCGGCAAGGACGATACGACGGCTACGGCCACGGTGACGTTGACGACGGACGGCGCGGATACCGAGCGAACGTTCAAATTCAAAAAGACCGACGGGAAGTGGTATATCGATTTGGTCGGTATGGCGGGTCTCGGCGGTTTCTAAACCCCTTTTTTCCCGCAAAACAAAACGCGGCGTAACGCCCGTCCCTTTTTAGTTTGCGTAAAACGCGCGTATATACAGATCAAAGTTTTTAGAAAGGGGCGCGGGAAAACCTTTTGCAAATGTTGAAGTTTTTAGAGAGTGTACAAATAGCGTTGCTACGGGGTCATTGCGAGGAGCGCGGAACGCGCGACGCGGCAATCTATATATAAAATGGTGCGTTTCGTGTTCGGTAGAGATTGCCGCGTCGCGCTTCGCGCTCCTCGCAATGACCGGTAGCAATGCGGATTGTACACTCCCAGTTTTTAGAAAGGGGCGCGGGAAAACCTTTTGCAAATGTTGAAGTTTTTAGAAAGGGGTGCGGGGAAAACCTTTTGCAAAAGGTTTTCCCCGCGCAAAAATCCCCCGCGCGAAATCCCCCGCGCAAAAATCCCCTCTAAACCTTTACAGCAATCCCCGAATCGCCCTAACGTTGTCCCGAACGCGGTCGGGGCTGGGACCGCCGGGCAGGTCGCGCCGTTTGACCATCGTTTCGGGTTTGAGCAATTCCACAATGTCGGCGGCGAAAGCGGGGGAGAAACTTTGCAATTCCGAAAGCGGCAGTTGCCGCAGGGTTTTGCCCGTTTCCTCGCAGTGTTTAACGATTTTGCCGATGATCCCGTGCGCGTCGCGGAACGGGATATTTTTGGACGCTAAATAGTCCGCCATGTCCGTCGCCGCCATAAACCCGCCGTCGGCGGCCTTTTCCATCGCCGCGAGGTTGAACTCCGCCGCGGGCAGCATCTTCGCGAAAATTTTCAGGCACATTTCCAACGTGTCGCAAACGTCGAAAACCGCTTCCTTGTCCTCCTGCAAATCCTTGTTATAGGTAAGGGGCAAGCCCTTGACCAGCGTCAACAGAGCCGTCAAATCGCCGTAAACGCGCCCGGTCTTGCCGCGAATCAATTCGGCTACGTCGGGGTTGCGCTTTTGAGGCATCATGGAACTGCCCGTCGAATAAGCGTCGCTGATTTTGACAAAGTTAAATTCGCCGGTTGACCAAAGGATAAACTCCTCGCAAATCCGCGACAGGTGCGCCATGCAGATGCTCGCGTTCGCGGCGAACTCGATCAGGTAATCGCGGTCGGATACCGCGTCCATCGAGTTGCGCGTGTACGCGGGGAAGCCCAACAGTTTTGCGGTCAAGGCGCGGTCAACGGGGAAAGTCGTGCCGGCGGCCGCGCCGCTCCCCAAAGGGCAAACGTCCGCGCGTTTCAAGCCGTCGGCAAACCGCTGCAAGTCGCGCAGGAACATCTCGGCATAGGCGCAGAGGTAATGCCCCAACGTGACGGGCTGGGCTTTTTGCATGTGGGTATAGGCGGGCATGAGCGCGGCGGCGTGTTTTTCGGCGAGGGTTAAAACGGTACCGATCAAATCCTTTAAAAGGGCGATAGTGTTTTGCGCCGCGCCGCGCATATACAGGCGCATATCGGTAGCGACTTGGTCGTTGCGGCTCCGGCCGGTGTGCAGTTTTTTGCCCGCCGCGCCGATTTTTTCGGTCAAACAACTCTCGACGAACATGTGGACGTCCTCGGCGTTTTCGACCGCGAGTTTGCCGCTCTTAACGTCGTTCAGAATGCTTTTCAAGCCGGTTTCAATCGCGGCGTATTCGGCGGCGGTCAGCGCTCCGCCTTTTTGCAGCGCGGCGGCATGAGCGAGGCTGCCCTCGATATCCTGCCGATAGAGGCGTTTGTCCGCGCCGAGCGAGGAGTTGAAAGCGTCGGTCAGCGGGTCGTTCCCGCCCGTAAACCGCCCCGCCCAAAGTTTGTCGTTTTTTGTCGGCATGATAATATCCTTAATTTGCGGGAAAACCCTTTGTACCTACGGTAAAACCGTCGCCGCCTCGGTCATGCGCAAACTTTGTTTGCCCGCGACCCTCGGTTCCTCGGTTTCATGAAAAAAGGGTTTTCCCGCGCCCTTTCCCAAAAACTTTTATCAACTGTAAAATGTTGCGGACAACCGCGCCGCCGTTTTCTTAAACAACGACACAACTCGACCGTAAAAAAACGCGGCGGTTCTCTAAAATTCAACAAATAAAGGCGCAGATGCGAGCAAGACAAGGTACGCGAGGATTTGCGAAGGGAGCGTATAAACATACGTGACCGAGCAAACCGGAGCGTAACGCGGTATTGCGACGCATATCCGCCTTTATTTGTTGAATTTTTTTAATGCTCTAACCTTTAAAGGCAAGCCAAACAGGTTAATAAACCCTTCCGCGTCCTTTTGGTCGTAAACCTCGTCCGCGCCGAACGTCGCGATGTCCATGTCGTACAGGGAATAGGGGGACTTGACGCCCGCGCCCGTGACGCCGCCCTTGTAAAGTTTCAGGCGCGCCCTGCCCGTGACCGTCCTTTGCGTCTCGTCCACGAACGCCGACAACGCCTCGCGCAAAGGCGTGTACCAACAGCCGTCGTAAACCAATTCGGAAAAGCGGACCGCCAGCATTTCTTTATAATGCGCCGTCGCGCGGTCGAGGGTGAGGCTCTCCAACATTCTGTGCGCCTCGTACAGGATCGTGCCGCCCGGGGTCTCGTAAACGCCGCGCGACTTCATGCCGACCAAACGGTTCTCCACCAAGTCCGCCACGCCCACGCCGTGCCTCGCGCCGATCCCGTTCAGTTTGCGGATCAAATCCACGCCGCTCATCGGTTGCCCGTCCAGCGAAACGGGTATGCCCCGCTCGAAACCGATTTCGACGTATTCGGCCTTGTCGGGCGCGTTTTCGGGCGTCCGGCAAATCATCAACAGGTCGCTTTTCGGCTCGTTCGCGGGGTCTTCCAAATCCGCGCCCTCGTGGCTCAAATGCCACAGATTCCTGTCCATGCTGTACGGGCGTTTTTTGGTGACCGGCACCGAAATGCCGCGTTTTTGCGCGTACTCGATTTCGTCCTCGCGCGATTTTAAATCCCAAAGCCGCCACGGGGCGATAATTTTCAAGTGGGGCGCGAGGGCTTTGACGGTTAACTCGAACCGCACCTGGTCGTTGCCCTTGCCCGTCGCGCCGTGGCAAATCGCCGAAGCATTCTCTTTTTCGGCGATCTCGACGAGGCGTTTGGCGATCACGGGGCGCGCGAACGACGTGCCGAGCAAATATTTGCCCTCGTAAACCGCCCCGGCTTTCAGCGTGGGGAAAATGAAGTCGTTGACAAATTCGTCTTTCAAGTCCTCGATATACAGTTTGCTCGCGCCGGTTTTTATGGCTTTTTCATGGAGGGGCGCAAGTTCCTCGCCCTGCCCGACGTCGCCCGCCACGGCGACGACCTCGCAGTCATAGTGTTCGAGCAGCCACGGAATAATGATCGAGGTATCCAAGCCGCCGGAATATGCCAATACGATTTTTTCTTTCATGATAGTTTTCCTTTCTGTGATTAGTGGTTAATGGTTCGTGAAGGACTATGGAAGATGTAAGATGTAAGATGTAAGAGGGTCGGTCGCGCGTTTCTCGCGCGGGGGTACTATTGTCATTCCGACAAAATTTGCCGTCTGTTTGATGCGAAGAATCCCGACCTTTTTGCGCAAAGTCCTCTATACGACCATCTTCCATCTTCCGTCTTCCATATTCGTATATAGTATAAAGGACTTTCGCGAAAAAGTCAACTATTGCGGGGGATTTCGCCGTAATAATCAACGGTCAAGCGACATAAAAATTTTATAATCGAAACCAAGAACCCGTTTATTCATTTTTTCCCGCGCGTACTCGACAAAGCCAAGTTTTCCGTATGTTTTAATCGCGGGGAGATTGTTGTCTTTCACATCTAAAATATATCGGCTGAAATTTTCTTTTTCAAAAATGTAGGCAAGCAAATTTTTTGAAATGCCTTTGCCGCGAGAATTTGGCTCTACCGCGACAAACTCGATATAACCTGTTTTATCGTCGTTTACCGTAACGGTTTCAAACTCTTTCTTTGACACGCGGCCGAAAAACCAACCTTTAATCATGCCGAAAGTTTTTCGCAAAATCTTTTTATTCAAATAAACCGCGCGGGCTTGACGGTTTGATACCGCCGTTACCGCGACAATTTTCCCCTCTTCCTCCGCCGCGTAAAACTTGTCCGTATTGACCCCGGTTTCAAAAACCTTTTCCACTTTCCCCAACTCTGTCGTCAGCAAATAAAAATCGTCGGCATACGCAGAAGCGATCACCTTCGCAATGCCTTTTCTATCTTCGGGCGCCGCCTTACGAAATACCATGGCAAACAGTAAACTCCTTATTGAGGGGATAGTGGATAGGGGATAGTATAAAGAAGTTGCGCGAAAAAGTCAACTATTGCGGGGGATTTCCGGACGTCGGTCAAAATGGCGCGCGCGGTATTCTTTGCCCGCTTCCCGCTCCCGTCCCATGGTTTCGGTTGCGGGCGAAAGAAATATATGGTATAATAAAGTTGTAACGGAATTAAAATCCATCGCAATTCCGCTCGCCTTTTCATTTCGCTACAACTCTAATGAGGGCGCGTTTGTGAAAGGGCGAAGGAGAATCGTGTCATGAAAAACAGAGGGGGCATTCCCTCGCGGGTTTGCTATTTGTGCGCTATTGTCTTGTCCGTCGCGATTGTTTGTTTTTTCGCGTTGGACTTTGCGACGGTTACGGTACTGTACGGTAACGGCAAGGAAACGCTTTTCTTTGGTAAAGACAGTTTCTTTATGGCGTTTGAATTATTGGGGATGCCGGGAATCTTTGAAAACAATACCTTTGCGCCGTTCGCGACGGTCGGCGTCGCGTTCCTGTGCGTTTCGGGCCTCGCCCTGCTCATCGCGGCGACGGCGGCGGGGCTGCTTGCGGCGGAGAGCGGAAAGAAAAAGGGAACGGCGTCGGGCAAGGCCGGGCGGGCCGTAAAAATTTTAAGGATTATTTACCACAGTTTGATTTCCTTGATTACTTACGGCTTTGCCGTGCTGGTGTTCACGGTGACAATCGCCGCGGGCAACGCGCAAATAGAGGACGTGCGTATCCGGTTTCAAATCGGTTTTTGGCTTTTGACGGCTTGCATTCTTTTGCTTCTCGTATTCGCGCCTACAAGCCGCCTCATATCCCTTTTGATACTTTTAGGCGGTTTGTCGGGTTCCGCCGTCGGAATAATCCTGTTTTCCAACCGAAACAGGCAGCGGCGAGTAGATAAGCCTGCGGCAGATTAGGTAAGAGGTAAGAGGTAAAAGATTAGGTAATAAGTAATAGGTAATAGGTAAAAGGTAAGAGGTAAGAGGTAAGAGGTAAAAGATTAGGTAATAAGTAATAGGTAATAGGTTCGGATAGAGGACTATGCGCGATGTAAGATGTAAGATGGAAGAGGGAAGATGGGTTGTCGCGCGTTACTCGCGCGGGGGTAAGATTGTCGGTGTGCGCAAACATCTTGTCATGATCTGAGCGAAGTCGAGAAATCCCCCACCGATCGCGCAAAGTCCTC
>JAISFM010000152.1 GCA_031263605.1 Clostridiales bacterium
CAAAACCAAACAAAACCAAAAACATAAAACATGAAACATGAAAAAAAGCGACTTCTTTTACAACCTGCCGCCCGAACTGATAGCGCAAACGCCGGCCGAGCCGAGGGATTCGGCGCGGCTGTTTGTGTACGACCGAAAGACCGGGGAAATTGCGCATCGGCTTTTTCGCGATTTGCCGGTGTATTTGCGGCGGGGCGATTTGCTTGTGCGCAACGACACGCGCGTGATGAATATGCGCTTGGACGGGCGCAAAGCGACGGGGGGCAAGGTTGAATTGCTGTTGTTAAAACGGCGCGATTTAAGGACGTGGGAAGTGATGGCCAAGCCGGGGAAAAACGCGTTGCCCGGCACGGAACTGATTTTCGCGCCCGAACTGAAAGGCGTAGTTTTGGAAAAGACGGCGGGCGGCTGCCGTTTGGCGCGTTTCGAGTACGAGGGCGTGTTCGAGGACATTTTAAAGCGCGTCGGCGGCGTGCCGTTGCCGCACTACATCAAGCGGGCGGCGGCCGCGGAGCGGTACAACACGGTCTATGCCAAAATCGACGGCAGCGCGGCCGCGCCCACGGCGGGGCTGCATTTTACGCCCGAACTGTTAAACCGCATAGAAAGCATGGGCGCGGAGATTGCCGACATTACATTGAACGTCGGCCTGGGCACCTTTCGCCCCGTCAAGTCGGAAAACATAGAGGAACACGAAATGCACTCCGAATTTTTCACGTTGGGCGAGGAAACGGCGCGGCGCGTGAACGCGGCGAAACGGGAAGGGCGGCGCGTAATTGCGGTGGGGACGACCTCGGTACGCGCCCTTGAAAGCGCGACTTTAAACGGACATTTTTCTTTGAGTAAGCCCGTCACGGATTGCCCGTCAAAAGAAAATAGTCCGGCCAAAAAAGAAATATCGGTCGGGGAATTATCATCGGGCCGCGCCGAAAAGGACACGACCGAACTTCTCAATTCTCAATTCTCAATTCTCAATTTGCAATCCGCAACTGTGGACTGTGCGCTGTGCACTGTGCGTTGCACGGAGGGCGACACGAACATCTTCATTTACCCGCCGTATGAATTTAAAATCCCCGACGCGCTGATTACGAATTTCCATTTGCCGGAATCCACGCTGCTCATGCTGATTTCGGCGTTCTTGGGGCGGGGCGGCAAGGACGGGCGGACAATCGCGTTGGACTTATATAAAACCGCCATTCGGGAAAAATACCGCTTTTTCTCGTTCGGCGACGCGATGTTGATTTTATAGTAAATTCAAGTCCCAGTTCAAATTTGAATGAACTATATACGAGAACTCAAAACCGAAAACCACGGTTGAACGTTTCATAAAGCGGACCGAAAATCACCGGGAACAGGAACCGAAAATTGCAATCGGATATTGCATGGTACAGGCCGAAAATTTTTGTGAAAGAGCGCGAGAGAACACTTTTTATAAAAAGCGTTCTCTCGCAAAAAAAAAAATAAAAACAAAATAAAAACAAACAACCAAAAATAAAAAATGAACTTTACGTTTAAAATCAAAAAAACCTGCAAGCAGTCCGGCGCAAGGATCGGGGAGTTGTCCACGCCGCGCGGGGTTATCGAAACGCCCGTGTTCATGCCGGTGGGGACGTTGGCGACCGTCAAAGCCTTGTCGCCCGACGAGGTGAAAGCGGCGGGGGCGCGGATTATACTGTCCAACGCCTATCACCTGTACATGCGCCCGGGGCATGAATTGATCGCGCGGGCGGGCGGCCTGCATAAATTCATGGCGTGGGACGGGCCGATCTTGACGGACAGCGGCGGTTTTCAGGTCTTTTCGCTGGCGGGCTTGCGCAAGGTGGACGGCGGCGGCGTCCGGTTCCGGTCGCATTTGGACGGCTCCGAGCATTTTATCGCGCCCGAAAAATCGATGGAAATCCAAAACGCTTTGGGCGCGGACATTATCATGGCGTTCGACGAATGCAGCGAGTACGGCGCGGACCGCGCGACGGCGGCGGCGGCGGCGGCGCGTACCTTGGACTGGCTGGACAGGTGCGTAAAGGCGCAGCAAAACCCCGCGCAAACGCTGTTCCCGATCGCGCAAGGCAACGTGTACAAGGATTTGCGGCTGCTGTCTTTGCGCGAGAGCGCGGCGCGGGCGGGCGCGGGCATAGCGATAGGCGGCTTGTCGGTGGGCGAGCCGAAAGAAATCATGTACGAAATCCTGGATTACATGCGCCCGCACATGCCCGAAAACAAGGCGCGGTATTTGATGGGCGTAGGCAGCCCGGACTGCATCATAGAGGGCGTTGCGCGGGGCATAGACATGTTCGATTGCGTTTTGCCTACGCGCATAGCCCGAAACGGCACGGCATTGACGTGGGGCGGCAAGATGGTGATCCGCAACAACGAGTACGCCGAGGATTTTCGCCCGATCGACGAGAATTGCGGGTGCTACGCTTGCCGGCATTTCAGCCGCGCCTATATCCGGCATTTAATCAACGTCAATGAAATCATGGGCGGGCGTTTATTGAGTTTGCACAACATCAGTTTTTTGATAGAGTTGACCGAAAAGATCAAAGAGGCGATACGCGGGGATCGGCTGTTGGATTTTGCGCGTGAGCATAAGGATATTTATTAGGCTTGTTTCCTAACCCGATTGGGAGTGAGCGGCTTTCAGGGCGACAGCATTTGCTTTTTGGCGAGCGGGAAAAGTTTGAAAGCAACGAAAATCCGCATGTCATCTCGACCGAAGCGAATGAAATGAGCGAAGCGGAGAGAGCTCCCACCTTATATTGTAGAATATTTCTCGACTTTGCTCCATTTCTAATAACAAAACGAACACGAAACGCGCCTTTTTATATAGAGATTGCCGCGTCGCGCGTTCCGCGCTCCTCGCAATGACCCCGTAGCAACGCGGTTTGTACACTCCGGCGGCTTTCGGGTTATTGGCTTTTTTCCAAAAATGTGGTATAATACATACCGCATGGAAAATCTTGCCTTAAAAGATAAATGCGTCGTCGTCGGTGTGACGGGCGGGATCGCGGCGTATAAGATTTGCGCGCTCGTGTCGATGCTGAAAAAAAGCGGCGCGGACGCGCGGGTCGTCATGACCGAAAACGCCGCGCGGTTTGTCGCGCCCCTGACCTTTGAAACGCTGTCGGGCAACCCCGTCATAACCGATACGTTCGCCCCGAAAGCGCGGTGGGAGGTAGAGCATATATCCTTGGCGAAACGCGCCGACGTCGCGATTGTCGCGCCCGCGACCGCGAATTTTATCGGCAAGTACGCGGGCGGTATCGCCGACGATTTTTTGACGACGACGGTTTTTGCAATGACTTGCCCCATGATTATCGCGCCCGCCATGAACACCGCGATGTTCCGCCACGCGGCCGTGCAGGCAAATTTAGAGACCCTAAAAAATCGCGGCGTTCAAATTATAAAACCCGAAACGGGCCGGTTGGCTTGCGGTGACGAGGGTGAAGGGCGTTGCCCCGAACCCGCGACGTTGCTGCAAGCAATCTTTGATTGCTTGCAGAATGCAGAATGCAGAATGCAGAATGCAGAATTAAAGGTCGAGGAATGTTCCTCGGGTTGCGTTAAAAAAAACCCGACCGAACTTCTCAATTCTCAATTCTCAATTCTCAATTCGCAATCCGAAACTGTGGACTGTGGACTGTACACTGTGAATTGTAAAAACGATTACGCGGGCAAAACCGTCTTAATCACGGCGGGCGGCACCGAGGAGGATATCGACCCCGTGCGCTTTATCGGCAACCGTTCGAGCGGGAAAATGGGCGCGGCGTTAGCCGAAGCGGCCGCCGCAAGGGGCGCGAAAGTCGTGTTTGTATTCGGGTCGGTGAAAACTATGCCATTCAATGCACAATGCACAATGCACAATGCACAATTAAAGGTCGGGGGTATTAACGCCGAACGGAACGGCGACGAAAAAAACTCGACCGAAACTGTGGACTGTGGACTGTGCGCTGTGAACTGTGAAAATACTTCTCAATTCTCAATTCTCAATTCCGAAACCATATACTGTAAATCAACAATAGAAATGCGCGACGCGGTGATGAAAAATTACGAACGCGCGGACTGTATCATTATGGCCGCCGCGCCCGCCGATTACCGCCTTGAAAAGCCGTATAACAAAAAAATCAAATCCGAAAGTTTGACGTTGAATCTGGTCAAAAATCCCGACATCGCCGCCGAGGTCGGCGTGGTCAAGGGCGACCGCAGGCTGGTCATATTCGCCGCCGAAACGGGCGGCCCCGTTCCCGCCGCCGCCGAAAAGTTGAAAAAGAAAAACGCCGACCTGTGCGTCGCCAACGACGTGACCCAAAAGGGCGCGGGCTTCGGGACGGACACCAATATCGCGACCCTCGTTTTCAAGGGCGGCAAGCAAGAGGCTTTGCCGCTGATGAGCAAACGGGAATTGGCGGACGTGATACTTGACAAGATAAAGTAGGAAGTAGGAAGGACGAAGGACGAAGTGTCGGGTGCTGCCGCAAAAAATAACTTTTATTATGCTGTATGTTTCTTACCCGCCGACCGGCTTGCTTTACGGACATTCGACAACAACTTCGTCCTTCCTACTTATAAAAACGGCGTCATATATGATAGCAGAAGTAATCGTAGACATCACCAACGGCGAAGTAGACCGAATCTTCGACTACCTCGTGCCGTCCGGCATGGAATTTTTAAAGCCCGGGTACCGCGTCCTCGTGCCGTTCGGGAAACGGGACATAGAGGGCTATGTCATCGGGCTGAAAGAACGGTCGGAATTGGACGCGGGAAAGATTAAGCCGATCGTAAAGGCGTTGGACGAAACGCCCGTCATACTGCCCGAAATGATGCGGCTGTCGGACTTCATGCGGGCGAAATACAACCTGCGCCGCGCCGATACCCTGCGCCTGTTCCTGCCCAGCGAAATGCGCAAGAACCGCGTCAAGGAATTGAAGCAATACTATGTCACCCTCGCGCCCGACTATATCGGCAAGGACCCCGCGCAGTACCTTAAAAAGACCGCGCAAAGCCAATACGACGCGGCCGTCTATGTGCGCGACAGCGGCGGGGCGTACTTGAACGAACTGAACAGGAACTTTTCCGCCGCCGCCGTGCGCCAGTTGCGCGCCAAAAATATATTCCTCGCGGAGGAAACCGCCGTTCTCCGAACGCCCTACAAGCATTTGCCGGGGGGCGGCGCGAGGGAGGTCGCGCTGACGGCCGCGCAAAGTTTCGCCGCCGAAACGGTCAAGGGCGGCGGGTTCAAGACCTTTTTGCTGCACGGCGTGACGGGCAGCGGCAAAACCGAGGTCTATTTAAACTGCATTTCCGAAACCCTCGAAAAGGGGAAAACCGCGATTATGCTCGTGCCGGAAATCTCGCTGACCCCGCAAATGTTCCGCGCGTTCCGCGCCCGCTTCGGCGAGGGGGCCGCCATTCTGCACAGCGGCCTGTCGGCGGGCGAGCGGTTCGACGAATGGCGGCGGCTGCTGACCGGGCGGGCGCGCGCCGCGATCGGGGCGCGCAGCGCGATCTTCGCCCCCCTGCAAAACTTGGGCGTGGTCGTCATCGACGAGGAGCACGATTCGAGTTACATTTCCGAGAACAACCCGCGCTACTTCACCCACGAGGTCGCGGCGTTCCGCGCGAAGGAGAACAACTGCCCGCTGGTTTTGGGGAGCGCGACGCCCTCGGTGGCAAGTTACTACCGCGCGAAAACCGGCGAATACGCCCTGTTGCGCCTGCCCGAGCGGATCAATAAAAAACCTATGCCCGAGATGCTGTGCGTCGATATGCGCAAGGAAATGCGCGCGGGCAACCCCGGGATTTTTTCGGGCGCGTTCCTGCGCGAGTTGGACGCTTGCATGAACGGCGGGCGGCAGGCCATGGTCTTTATCAACCGGCGCGGCCACTCCTCGTTCGTGATGTGCCGCGCGTGCGGCTACACCGCCAAATGCGCCGCCTGCGACGTGTCCCTCGTCTACCACAGCGAGGACGAGATTTTGAAGTGCCACTACTGCGACGCCACGTACCATATGCTGTCCGCCTGCCCCGAGTGCGGCAGCCCGCATATCCGGCTGGGGAACGTCGGGACGCAGAGGGCGGAAACGGAATTGAGGAAGTTGTACCCGGGCGTCGGGATCCTGCGCATGGACAACGACACGACCCGCACAAAGGACGCGCATTTGGAGATTTTGGAGCGGTTCTCGCGCGGCGAGGCGCGGATTTTGGTCGGCACGCAGATGATCGCCAAGGGCCACGACTTTCCCGCCGTGACGCTGGTGGGGATATTGGACGCGGATTTGTCCCTGCACTTTACCGACTACAAGGCCGCCGAGCGCACCTTTCAGTTGGTGACCCAAAGCGCGGGGCGCGCGGGGCGGCAGGATTACGCGGGGCGCGTCGTGCTGCAAACCTACGCGCCGCACCACTACGTTTATACATACGCGCGCAACAACAATTACGGGGATTTCTTTAAAAAGGAGTTGAATATCCGCGAAACGACGGGCTTCCCGCCGTTTACGACGATTGTCCGCGCGGTCTATTCGGGGTCCGACGAGGGCGAAATCGGCAAATGCTTTTCGCCCGCGCTGGCCGAAATCGAGGCGTTCGCGCGGGAGCGCAAGGACGCGTTCCTGTTCTTGCGGGGTATGCGCTGCCCCGTGAAAATGATCAAGGGCGATTTCCGCTTTCAAATCCTGATGCGGGTGCGCGGCGCGGAGACGGAGCAAATCATTCAAAACGTGTACGCGGTTACGGGCAGGTACAAGAGCAGGGGCGTGGCGGCGTTTGTGGAGTTGAACCCGCCGAATTTGCATTGATTTGCATTGATTAGGTATCTGCGCGGGGAAAACTTTATATCCGCGCGGGGAAAAATTTTTGAAAAATGTTTTCCCCGCGACCCCTTTCAAAAACTTTCAACAGGTTTTGATAGGCAGCCTTGACGGGCATAACAGGAGAAAAATGTCCGCGACATTAGGGAACGGTAAGGGAATTGAGAGTTGAGAATTGAGAAGTGTCGGTCGCGCGTTACTCGCGCGGGGGCATAATCGAATAGGACTATGGAAGATGGAAGATGGAAGATGGTCGGTCGCGCGTTACTCGCGCGTGATAAAAGTTGTCATTCTGAACGCAGTGAAGAATCTCTGGCCGCTATGCGCAAAACACTTAATCATTTTGCGCATAGCCCTCTATCCGATATTTCTTTTTTGGCCGGACTATTTTCTTTGCGACGGGCAATCTATGACGGGCTTACTTCAAAGAA
>JAISFM010000169.1 GCA_031263605.1 Clostridiales bacterium
AATTGTGAATTGCCGTCATACGGCAACAAGTCGCACTTGTTGAAAACGATGATTTCGGGCAGTTTGGCTAAAACGTTGCCGTAGGATTTCAATTCCTTGCGCACCGCGAGGTAATCCTCGTAAGGGTCGCGCCCCTCGCCGCCCGAAATATCGACGACGTGCAGCAACAGGCGCACCCGCTCGATATGCCGCAGGAACTCGAAACCGAGGCCCGCGCCTTGCGCCGCGCCCTCAATCAGGCCGGGAATGTCCGCGACGACAAAACTGTCGCCGTAATAGCGCACAACGCCTAAATTCGGGGACAGCGTCGTGAAATGGTAGTCCGCCACTTTGGGGCGCGCGTCGCTGACTTTGGACAATATCAACGATTTGCCCACGCTCGGAAACCCGATCAAGCCCGCGTCCGCGATCGTTTTCAATTCCAAAATAACCGCGTGGGCCTCCGTCGTTTCGCCTAATTGACTGAAATTGGGGGCGCGGCGCGTGCTCGTGGCGTAATATTTGTTGCCGTGGCCGCCGCTCCCGCCGCGCAAAACAACCTTTTCCTCGCCGTCGTTCAATAAATCCGCTATGACGTCGCCGTCTAAATCCTTGACCACCGTGCCGCAAGGGACGCGAATCGCCATGTTCGCGCCGTTCTTGCCCGTGCGGTTCTGCTGCTCGCCCTTGCCGCCGTCGCCCGCAAAATAAGAGGACTTGTATTTGAAATCCAACAGCGTGGACATCGAGCCGTCCGCGCGGAAAAGCACGTCGCCGCCCCTGCCGCCGTCGCCGCCGTCCGGCCCGCCGAGGTTGACAAGTTTCGACGAGTAGAACGTTTTCGCCCCGTTGCCGCCGTTGCCCGCTTTGATTTTAATTTTCGCTTTATCGATAAACATGATTGGAAATTGAGAATTGAGAAGCAGGGGAAAATTGAAAGTTGAAAGTTGAAAAGTAAAGGTTAAGGGTACAAGCGCGAATCACCCCGCCGCCTTACGGCGGCACCCCTCCGAAGGAGGGGAATTTTTATTCTGCTCGCAACATCTATTGACAAAGGGGTGCGTTTTGCTTGTACTGCATGAAAGTTTTTGAAAGGGGCACGGGGGAAACTTTTTACAAAAAGTTTCCCCCGCGCAAACTTCTCAATTTTCAATTCTCAATTATTCTTTTCGCTCCTTTGCCCTTAATATACTCCGCGATCGCCGCCGCCGCAGTCCGGCCCGCGCCCATCGCCAAAATCACCGTCGCCGCGCCGGTCACCGCGTCGCCGCCCGCGTATACGCCGGGAATCGAGGCCGCGCCCTTTTCATCCACGGTTATCGTGCCCTTTTCGGTGGTCTTTAAATCGGGCGCGCTGTCCTTGATCAACGGGTTGGGGCTTGTGCCTACCGCCACAATCGCCGTTTCGCAGGGGATCTCGAATCCGCTGCCCGCAACCACTACCGGCCGCCGCCGCCCGCTCGCGTCGGGCGCGCCCAATTCGCAGCGCGCGCACTTGACCGCGCGGACGCGCCCCCCCTCGCCTAAAATTTCCGTCGGCGCGGTTAAGAGTTCAAACACGACGCCCTCCTCCTCGGCGTGGCGGATTTCCTCTTTGCGGGCGGGCATTTCTTCGCGGCCGCGCCGGTATACGATACTGACTTTTTCCGCGCCGAGGCGCAAGGCCGTGCGGGCGGCGTCCATCGCGACGTTGCCCGCGCCGAACACCGCCACGCGCCCGCCGCGCGGAATCGGGGTCGGGCTGGCGGGGTCGTAGGCTTTCATCAGATTGACGCGCGTCAGATACTCGTTGGCCGAATACACGCCGTTCAAATTCTCGCCCGGAATGTTGAGGAATTGCGGCAGCCCCGCGCCCGAACCGATAAACGCCGCGTCGAATTTTTCCAGAAGTTGCGGCAGGGTGACCGTCTTGCCGACGACGGTGTTCAATTCGAGCCTGACCCCCAATGAAAGCAGTTTGTCGATTTCTTTCTTTACCAAAGATTTCGGCAGCCTAAACTCGGGTATCCCGTAGACTAAAACGCCGCCCGCCGTGTGGAACGCCTCGTATACCGTCACGGAAAGCCCCGCGGCGGCGCAATCGGCCGCGCACGTCAAAGAGGACGGGCCGCTGCCCACCACCGCCACGCGCCCCTTTAAACCGCCTTTCGGGGGCGTGGTTTCGCCGCCGCGTTCGAGGGCGTAATCGGCGGCGTAGCGTTCCAGCGCGCCGATCGAAACAGCCCCTTCCATGCGCGAGCGGATACATAATTTCTCGCACTGCTCCTCTTGGGGGCAGACGCGCCCGCATACGGCGGGCAGGTTGTTGGTTTCGCGGATCACCGCCGCCGCGCCCAACGGGTCGCCCTCGGCGATTTTACCGATAAATTCGGGGATTTTGACCGCGACGGGGCAACCGTTCCGACAGGGCGCGTTCCTGCATTTTAAACAGCGTTTCGCCTCCGCGACGGCCGTTTCCGCGTCGAAGTTATAGACCGGCTCGGAAAAATTTTTAGCCCGGACTTTCGGGTCCTGTTCTTTTTGGTGATGACGTTCGATTCGCATTTTTTTTATTTTTTGGTTTTGTGTGTTTTTTTGTTTTTGCTTTGTTTGCTTTTGTTTTGCGGGGAAAACTTTGTATCTCCGATAAAACCGTCGTCACCTCGGTCATGTGCAAACTTCGTTTGCCCGCGACTCTCGGTTCCTCGGTTTCATACAAAAAGTTTTCCCCGCGCCCTTTTAAAAAAACTTCTTGCTATTTTAACTTACACAAGTGCGCCGCTTCCTGTTCCCTAAAATTCCGCGAGCGGTTGATCGCCGTGTCCCAGTCGATCAAATGGCCGTCAAATTCGGGGCCGTGTACGCAAGCGTACAACGCTTTGCCGCCCACCGTGACCCGACAGCCGCCGCACATGCCCGTCCCGTCCACCATCGTCGCGTTCATGCTGACGACAGTGTGAACGCCGTAACCCTTGGTCAATTCGCAAACCGCCTTCATCATCGGCATCGGCCCGACCGCAAACACCGCGTCGTATTGCGCGGGAGCGGCGCGCGCCCGATCCAGCAATTCCCGCAATACGTCGGTCACAAAACCCTTGCGCCCGTAACTGCCGTCGTCCGTCGCTATATGCAAATTTTTAGCGGCCGCTTTAAATTCGTCCTCGTACATAATCAAGGACTTCGTGCGCGCGCCCACAATCACGTCGGCGGGGCGATTAACCGATTTCAGAAACTTCGCCTGCGGATAAATCACCGCCGCGCCGATCCCGCCGCCGATCATCACGACCTTTTTAAATTCCGTCAAATCCGTCGCGCGCCCCAACGGGCCGACAAAATCTTGGATAAAGCCGCCCTCGTTCTTTTGCGCGAGCAGTTTGGTCGAGTACCCCACCGTCTGCACCAAAATCGTGACCGTGCCCGCTTTTTTGTCCATGTCGCAAATCGTGAACGGCACGCGCTCGCCGTCCCCGTCCACGCGCAGGATAATGAACTGCCCGGGCTTTGCGTTCAGCGTCACCGCCGGCGCGTCTATTACAAATTCCACGACGTTTTCCGCTAAATTACGTTTCTTGACAATTCTATACATATCTTAATTTTCCGATTTTAATCGGGTTTCATTTCATTAAAATAGGCGCGGCCCCGACAAACACGCCTTTCTGCCACCAGCCCGCGTCGCGCTTGCCGCTCCGATGATAATACGTCCCGTTGCCGTCGTACAGCCCGTTCTTGAACTCGCCGTCGTAACGGTCGCCGGCCTTTTGCGAAAACGTACCGCGCCCGTGCCACTTGCCGTCCTTCCACTCGCCTATGTAACAGTCGCCGTTCGGGTATTCCGCCGTCCCGCGCCCGTTCATTTTGCCGTTTTGCCATTCGCCCTCATAACGGACTTTGCCCTTTTTCTTCTTGACTACGCTGCGGTTTCCGGCCGCCTTTTTGTTTTTTCCGAACATTGACTTCTTGCTCCCGTATTTTTTTTTAGGGAACATCCGGCTTGTCGGCAAACCGCGCCGCCGCCCGTCCGCGCCCTTGTTTTCTTGTCGTCGATATCAAGTAACCGGATAGTCGGCCATAGGCTTTAACGGCGTATTAAGAGTCTTTTATACCCCGCATAGTTATTTCTATGGCCGATACTATCTAAATTATATGGTTTCTCAATTTTCGCTTTTTTGCGTTTCGTTTTTATACTTTTCGCAGAAGCCCTTTACCACGCACTCCCCGCAAAGCGGCCTTTGGGATTTGCACGTATACCGCCCCAAAAAGAGCAGTAAATGATGCGCGTCCGAGTACAGCGCGGGGTCGATCGCGTCGCGCAACTGCATTTCCGTGTCGTACACGTTGCCGGCGCGAGCCAAGCCCAGCCGATTGGAAACGCGGAACACGTGCGTGTCCACGGCGATGGCTTGTCCCTTGAACGCGACCGCGCTGACCACGTTAGCGGTCTTGCGCCCCACGCCCGCCAGCGTCATCAAATCGGCCATGGTATCGGGTACCCGGCCGCCGAAACGTTCCGTAATGTCCCGCGCCGCGCTGATAATGTGTTTTGCTTTCGTGTTGTAAAAGCCGCAGGAATGAATCAAGCGTTTCAATTCGCCCTCGTCCGCCGCGGCAAATTCGGCCGGGCCCGGATACCTTTCAAACAGCGGCGGCGTAACTATGTTGACGCGCTTGTCGGTGCATTGCGCGCTCAAAATCACCGCGACCAACAGTTGGAACGGCGTGCCGAAATCCAGTTCGCAAACGGCGTCGGGATAACGCTCACGCAAAAGGTTCAAGACCGTTTCGGTTTGAGGGGTCATCGTGTATACAGTATAACAAATTTATGCGGAAAACGCAAGTATCTTTTCAATGCGCAATGCACAATTCACTTTTCAATGCGCAATGCACAATTCACAATGCGCAATTAAAGGATAATTCAATGCACAATGCGGAATGCGGAATTATCGTTAAATCCTTTCGGCAAGGGTTCTTTTGCCCCCTACCCTCGTAATTTTGAAAAATCCGATCAGCCCGCTGAAATTCCCCCTGTACATCAGCCTTTGAATGTAGGCGTGGACTTCGGGGCAGTAACTGACCGATATGCCGCAGGACACGGCCGCTTCGCGCGGCGTGTTGACGATGTTGCAGGGTATGCCGTTTTGCTTTGCGGCCTGAAACAATTTCATGGTCTGCGCGCGCGACCGAAAAGCCGCTATGACCGATATGGCGTCCATATTTTATCTCGCTCCTTTCTCATATGTAACGCGCTTTTTCAATGCACAATTCACAATTCACAATTCACAATTAAAGGATAAATGCATAATTAAATGCAGAATGCTTTTCTAATGCAGAATGCAGAATGCAGAATTGTTGACCTGTCGAAAAAGAAACTTCGGGTATGCTTTACGTTTCTTCCCCACAGGCAATACAGCTCCTAATAAACTTTATCCGAAATTCCGCATTCTGCATTCTGCATTTTGCATTAAGCCTATGCAATATCCTTTAATTGTGCATTGTGAATTGTGAATTGTGCATTGTTATGTCATATCAGTATATGCGGCAAATATACTATAAGTATCGTGATTTACTTCGACAACGCCGCCACTACGGACGTAAAACCGGATTGGGTGATCAACGCCGTTAAAAACACGCTGAAATATATCAGTTTCAACCCCGGCCGCAGCGGGCACGCCGCCGCGATGCGCGCCGCCTATCTCGTCAGCGACACGCGTACCAAATGCGCGGACTTTTTTAATTGCGCAAACCCCGAATTAGTCGCCTTTACCTATAATTGCACGGACGCGCTCAATATGGCGATTCAGGGCGCAAGCGAACACGGCCACGTCATCACGACCGCCAACGAGCACAATTCCGTCCTGCGCCCGCTGTTCGAGTTAGAAAAACGGCGCGTGATCCGCTTGACCGTGCTCGCGCCCGACGGCGAGGGCCGCGTCACGCCCAAAATGATTCTGGACAACCTGCGCCCCGACACCTATATGGTTTGCGTCAGCCATGTAAGCAACGTCACCGGCGCGGCCTCCCCCATCGAGGACATCGGCAAAATCACCCGCCCCCGCGACATTCTGTTTTTGGTGGACGCCGCTCAAAGCGCGGGGCATTTCCCGATCGACATGGCGCGCATGAATATCGACCTCTTGGCCGTCGCCGGCCACAAGGGCCTGCACGGCCCGCAGGGCGTGGGCGCGCTCCTGATGAGCGAATTCGCCAAACTCCGCCCCACGCGGTTCGGCGGCACCGGCACGGATTCCCAAAACGTATACCACCCCTCCGCGCCCCCCGAAGCCTTCGAGGCCGGAACGCTGGGAACGCCGATGATCGCGGGCTTGAACGGCGCAATTCGTTGGACGGCCAAGCATAGGGACGCGCGCAACGCCCGCATCGAGCAATTGTCGCGCTTGCTGTTAAGCGAATTGTACAAGATGAAAAACGTAAAAACCTACACGCCGAGGAACAGCGGCAGCGGGATCGTATCGTTCAATATTTTGAATATGCCCTCGGCGGACGTGTGCAACATTTTAAACGGCGAGTACGGCATTTGCGCGCGCGGCGGCCTGCATTGCGCCCCCTTGATCCACCGCCATTT
>JAISFM010000196.1 GCA_031263605.1 Clostridiales bacterium
GGTCATTGCGAGGAGCGCGGAGCGCGACGCGGCAATCTCTACCAATAAGACCGCGTTTCGGTTTTTATAGAGATTGCCGCGTCGCGCTCCGCGCTCCTCGCAATGACTAAACTCCGCTATACACTGTCAAAAGTTTTTTGAAGGGGGCGCGGGGGGAACTTTGTTACAACAAAGTTCCCCCCGCAGCATTCCCTCAAATATCCCCTCAATAACCCCTATGTCGCGGGCTGGTCCTGCAAAGCGTCGTAGCCCTCTTCGCCCGTGCGGACGCGGACGACGTTTTCCACGTCGTAAACGAAAATCTTGCCGTCGCCGATATGGCCGGTGTATAAGGCCTTTTTCGCCGCCGCGATCACCGCGCGGACAGGGACCTTGGAAACCACAATCTCGACCTGTATTTTCGGCAGCAGGCTGAGTTCGACCTCCGCGCCGCGGTACTTTTCGGTCTTGCCCTTCTGTACGCCGCAGCCCAGTACGCGCGTGACCGTCATGCCGGAAACGTCGATTTTGTTCATCGCCGCTTTCAAGGCCTCGAATTTGCTCTCCTTGCAAACGATTTCCAACTTGCTGATCTTGGCCGCCGCCGTGTCGGAAGCGATTTTAACGGTCTTTTCCTCGACGACCGGCACCGCCTTGTCAACGGGCGCGTCGCCCGTGATAGCGTCGCCGTCTATGCCGTCGTACAAATCCTCGATACTGGTCGAGAAACCCGCGTAAGCCGTGGGCAAGCCGTGCTCGGTGATGTCAAGGCCTTTGATTTCGTCCTCGCGCGACACCCGCAAGCCGTTGAACTTTTTGATGAGGTAGAACGTCAAGGTCATCGTGCCGACCGTCCACGCCAGAATCGCGGCGATGCCGATGATTTGCGAGAGCAGAAGCCCGCCGCCGCCGCCGTAGAACAGCCCCGCCGCCGTGCCGTCCGCCGTGCCGCCGCCGTAATCGACGCCCGTCGCGAACAAGCCGACCGCGAACGTCCCCCAAATACCGTTGACGCAATGCACCGCGACTGCGCCGACGGGGTCGTCGATGTGCAGTTTCAGGTCGATTGTCTCGACGGCGATGACGACGATAATGCCGGAAACTATGCCGATGGCGGCCGCGCCGATCACGTCTACGACCGCGCAGCCCGCCGTCACGCCGACCAGCCCGGCGAGCGCGCCGTTCATCGTCATGGATACGTCGGGCTTTCCGTTTTTGATCCACGTGAAAGCCATTGTCGCGCACGCGCCGACGGCGGGGGCGATAGTGGTCGTCACAAAGATGTGCGCCAGTTCGGCGTCGCTTGTCGCGGCCGCGCCGTTAAAGCCGTACCAGCCGAACCACAGCAGGAACACACCGAGCGCGGTGAACGTCAAGTTGTGGCCGAGTATGGCGGTTGACTTAATTTTGCCGTCGGGCAGTTTGCGGTACTTGCCGATGCGGGGCCCGAGGAATATCGCGCCGATGAGGGCGGTCGTGCCGCCGACCATGTGGATCGCGGCGGAACCGGCGTAGTCATGGAACGCGACGGGCAGCGCGGTCGTCAGCCAGCCGCCGCCCCAAACCCAGTGCGCCTCGATGGGGTAGATGACGAGCGAGATAATCGCGCTGTAAATGCAGTACGCGCTGAATTTGGTGCGTTCGGCGACCGCGCCGGAAACGATTGTGGCGGCCGTCGCGGCGAACATCAGGTTAAAGACGAAGTTGCGGGCGGTTTCGACATCGTTCAGATTCGTGAAGATGTCGAGGTTCGGTACGCCTACCAAGCCCGCGAGCGCGTCCTCGCCCATCAGAAGCCCCGCGCCCAGCAGGACGAAGACGACCGTGCCGATGCAGAAGTCCATCAGGTTCTTCATCAAGATGTTGCCGGTGTTCTTGACGCGCGTCAAGCCGGCTTCCAGAACGGCGAAACCGCATTGCATCAGGAATACGTACGACGCGCCGATCAGGAACCAAGTGATTGTCGGGTTCATGTTTGTGTTCTCCTTTTTTTGATAAATTTTGATTTTATATGCAGGCAGGGGTTCAGCCCTGTTGTTGTATAAAAAAATGGCGCGTATTTCAACCTTTCGGTCAAGATACACGCCATTGTGCTTTTGCAGTTAGGGGATAGGGGATAGGGAATAGTGGTAGTGCCGGTCGAGGGAATATCGCGCGCAGAGAAGTAGGAAGTAGGAAGGACGAAGTGTCGGATGCTTACGCAAAAAGGAACTTTTTGGTTGCTTTATGTTTCATGCCCGCCGACAAACCCGTTTTACGGAAATTCGACCTCACTTCCTCCTTCGTCCTTCCTACTTCCTACTTAAAAAATTAAATTGCTTGAAAGTTTTTGAAAGGGCGCGGGAAAACTTTTTGGAAAAAGTTTTCCCGCAAACCGTCCAATAACTTAAACAACCTAATCACTTCACGGAATACAATATCTCGGCATACGTGGGGAAGTACCAGCAGTCCCGCGCCAAATTGATTTCCAACTCGTCGGCGACGGCGCGCAGGGCGGTCATGTTGGCGAACACCTTCTCGCGGCAGAATTTGGCGGCTTCCAGGGTGTCCGAATACGTCTTGACGTCCATAATCGAGGCCTCTAAATCGGCCAGCCGCCCGTGCAGGGCATCCGACAAGCGGGCAATGCCGGACAGCAGTTTGCTTTCCGGCTCGACCGAAAGGTCGGGCGACGCCTGTTTTTTGGCAATGATTGTTTTGGCGAGTTGCCGCTGATACTCGAACACGCCGGGAATCACCGATTTTTTAACCATGTCCACCATCGTCAAGGCTTCGATCCGAATCGTCTTGCAGTAGTTTTCGAGCAAAATCTCGTAGCGCGAATGCAACTCGACTTCCGTGTATACCTTGTGCTTAACGAACAGGCCGATACTCTTTTTATCGATAAGGCGGGGCAGCGCGTCCACGGTCGTCCGCAAATTGAACAGGCCGCGCTTTTCGGCTTCCTTCGCCCATTCGTCGGAATAGTTGTTGCCGTTGAACACGATCCGTTTGTGCAAACCGATCGTCTGCTTGATAAGGCGGTTCAAGTCGCCCGTGAAATCGCCGCTCGTTTCCAGAACGTCCGCGAAACAGGACAAACTTTCGGCGACGATCGTGTTCAGCACGGTGTTCGGGCCGGCGACCGAGAACGACGAGCCGGGCATACGGAACTCGAATTTATTGCCCGTGAACGCGAACGGCGAAGTGCGGTTGCGGTCGGTCGTGTCTTTCGGGAAGTGGGGCAGGGCCGCCACGCCGATGTCCAGCACCGCCTTTTTGCGGTCGCCCAAAGGCTTGCCCTTTTCGATCGCCTCTAAAATCTCGGTCAATTCCTCGCCGAGGAACACCGACACGATCGCGGGCGGGGCCTCGTTCGCGCCCAAACGGTGGTCGTTGCCCGCGCTCGCCACCGAAACGCGCAAAATGTCCTGATACTCGTCCACGGCTTTGACGACCGCCGCCAAAACGAGCAGGAACCGCGCGTTCTGCGAGGGCGTTTCGCCGGGTTCGAGCAGGTTCGCGCCCGTGTCCGTCGCCATCGACCAGTTGTTGTGCTTGCCGCTGCCGTTGACGCCCGCGAAAGGCTTTTCGTGCAGCAGGCACACCAACCCGTGGCGGCCCGCGACGCTTTTCATCACGTCCATCGTCAACTGGTTGTGGTCGGTCGCGAGGTTGGTGACCGAGAACACCGGCGCCAACTCATGCTGGGCGGGGGCTACTTCGTTGTGCTTGGTTTTGGCGGGGACGCCGAGTTTCCACAACTCCTCGTCCAAATCCCGCATATAGGCGGCGACGCGGGTCTTGATCGCGCCGAAGTAATGGTCCTCCAATTCCTGCCCTTTCGGGGGGCGCGCGCCCAAGAGGGTGCGGCCGCAGTATTGCAGGTCGGGGCGTTTGTCGTAGACCGATTTGTCGATCAGGAAGTACTCCTGTTCGGGGCCGGCCGTCGTGGCGACGCGCTTCACGCCCGTCATGCCGAACAACGCCAGAATGCGTTTGGCCTGTTTGTCCAGCGCGTCCATCGAGCGCAGGAGCGGGGTTTTTTTATCCAGCGCCTCGCCCGAATACGAGCAGAACGCGGTGGGGATATACAGGGTGCCGTCCTTGACGAACGCGTAAGAGGTCGGGTCCCACGCGGTATAGCCGCGCGCCTCGAACGTCGCCCGCAGGCCGCCGGACGGGAAACTGGACGCGTCCGGCTCGCCCTTGACGAGTTCCTTGCCCGAAAATTCCATCAGCACGCCGCCGCCCGTTTCCGGCGAGATGAAACTGTCGTGTTTCTCGGCGGTGACGCCCGTCATCGGCTGGAACCAGTGCGTGAAGTGCGTCGCGCCCTTTTCGAGCGCCCACGCTTTCATGGCGTTGGCGACGGCGTTTGCCACGTCGAGGTCGAAGTGCTTGCCGGTCTCGATCGTGCGTTTCAGCGATTTGTACACGTCTTTGGGCAACCGCTCCTTCATGGCCGTATCGTTGAACGCCATGCTGCCGAACAGTTCGGGAATGTTTTTACTCATATCGTTACTCCTTGCGTTTTCTTTTAGGTTTACTTGTTTTTGTTTTTTGTTTTGCGGGAAAACCTTTTTGCAAAAAGGTTTTCCCGCGCCCTTTCCAAAAACTTTCGCGCAGTCAGAAAGGCTTTCGGGCTTTTTCGGAAAACTTTCATGTCGGCATAAAGGTTTTGGGGCTTTTTCCGAAACCTTCATGCCGATAACAACAAAAAAGGCGCCGCGAATATCCGCTACCCGGAAATTCACAGCGCCTTTGCTGTTATGGACGGTATTATACAGCATTTTAAAATGCTTGTCAACTGTTTTTAACACGCTTTTTTCCGCCATGCTTGTAAATTTGCCCCATTGCAAAAAGTTTATTGAGGGAGTGTATAAACCGCGTTGCTATCGGTCATTGCGAGGAGCGCGAAGCGCGACGCGGCAATCTCTACAAAACGCGAAACGCACCTTTTTATATAGAGATTGCTTCGTTACTCACTGCGTTCGCTCCTCGCAATGACCGACAGAATTGATTAACACTGCGATTTGTACACTCCCTTTATTGACAAACGGTTGCCTTTTGTTTATAGGTGTGTTATAGTAGGAAAGGCAGGGTAAAAGTTATGCGAAATAAATTGTCGGGGTTAACGGTTGTTTTTGTATTGCTGGTGTCACTTAACGGATTGATGTTCGGCGTATTGCGCCCGCAAGACAAATATGAAACGGCTTTGGGCACGGTGACAACCCCCGCCCATAATTTAAGCGTCTATGGCGGTACGGGCGTCGTTAAATATTATGTCGGCCATGTGAAATATGAATATAAATTCGGCGCGTTTATGTTTAACGGGCACGACGCCGGGGATAAGTACCTTATACGGTACAGAGTTGACGACCCCTCGAAGGTAAGAAGTTATCTTTTCCCTTTTTTTATGGCTTTAATTATGTTCGGCGAATTTATTTTGCTTGTTATTCTTTACGCGCTTATGAGTTCAATCTTTAAGCAAGCCGTCAAATCGAAACCGTGGGCGGAACCGGATTGGGAACGCGCGAAAAAGATAAACCGTAAATTTGAAATTGTCGGCAAAATTAAATTTGTCGTGATTGCCGTGATATTTGTCTTATCGGTATGCGGGGTATTCGCAAGCCAGCCGCTTTATAATTCCGCAAGAAACTATAAAGCGGGCTTATACAATTATACTTTTCAATCGGCGCAGCAGTTGGTATGCGAGGAAGACGCGTTTACCGCGCATATAACCAAAGATAATAATTCGTTGTTTTATTCCGTCATGCCGCGCGTTTCGCAAAAGTATTCGATCGAAGTCGCGCCGAAATTAGGCTTTGAATGCAAAGTGTTCGACGCTGATTATGGATCGGTATTTGAAACGCGGTTAACGGAAATAAACTCGTTTGAGGTCGGCCTCGAAAGCGGGCGCGTTTATTATTTTGAGATTCATTACGATTATACATCGCAATATCAATTGGCCGTTATTTTGACCGTAAAGGCGCGATAGCGTTGTTGTATTTGAAACTTTGAAAATTGCCCATATTTTAGAATTGCGAATTGAAATTATTTTCCGTTCAATTCAGGGGAGTGTACAAACCGCGTTGGCGCAGACTCCGAGTTGTTGCGAAAAGATGCGCAATTCTGCTCGCCTTTTAGTTTCGCGACGACTCTATTAGATTTGAATTGGCACTACCGAGAAAATAGATTGACGCGGGGCGTTTATGTGTTGATTATATGTTGACAACTTCTTAAAAAAGAGGTAAAATAATATATCGTGGAAGAAACGATCAAGGGTGCGGATAAAAACGCGGACGCGAATAGGAATATATTGCCGCGCAACACGATCAAGGACGACGATGTGCCTTTTGCGTGGCGGCATATCGTGCTGGTGGATCGGCACAGCCACGCGGGGCGCGTGTTAGCCAAAATCAAACGCGGCGCGGAACCGAAAAGCGGCCCGTTGGAAAGGACATAAATAAACCGCGGGTATCGATTGACAGAGCATAAATAGTGCCGGCCATGGAAATAACGAGCGTAATATGCAAAGATTTTTGTCGCGCTGCAAGGCGGTTTTCAAAGCCGCGGCAACGCTGCAACGGGAAAAAAGAAATTAACAGTGTACTCGATATAGTATAAATTGACGCGCCGCTCCTCGCAAACGGGTTGTTTCGTTGCGGCGTATAACAACTTGGCGGTACGCAAAAAGGCTCGTAATACGGCCGTTAAAGGTTACAACTCTATTGTCTAATCCGTATCAAGGCCATGCCGAACGGTTCTTTTGTCCGATTCCGTGAGTCGGGCACCTATAAAATAAAAAAGGCGTAAAAGAATGGAGATTATCAAAGTCCGCCAAGAAAAGAGCGGGACGCTGACCAAACAGTTGAAATCGGAAAAGCGCGAGGCCCGCAAGGTCAAGGACGTGCGGAGGGGCCCCCAATCCGCGCCGCGCTCCGGCGAGCAGGGGATTTTGGAATTTCAAAATCTCACGTTTGTGCGGGGCGGGCGGAACGCGGAAAGGATTCTCGACAAGGTGACGATGGTCATGCGCCCCGGCTCGGTTTGTTCGCTGGTGTCGCTGGGCGCGGCGAATTTCGCGCCGATCGCGGAGATGCTGCTGCGGACGTATGCCTACCCCGAATATTTGATTGCGGGCGGGGAAATCTGGGTCGCGGGCGTCAACACGACCGTGCAGTCCCGCGACGCGGTGGCGCGCGCGCTTAAAAAAGGCTTTGCGGTTTCGGAATGCGCCGCGCGCTCGCCGGTTTCGCACGGCCGGCCCAAAACGGGGGAGACCCTGTTGGAATATTTGACCCGCGAGCGGCCGCGCTACAACCCCAAAATTTTCAACGAAAATCTGGCCGAACTCAATTTCCGCGACATCCGCAGGCTGTTCAATTTGCCCGTGCTCTCCCTGTCCTACGACGATTTGCAGCGGATTAAATTGGCGCAGGCGTTGGCCAAGCCGGGCGACATCCTGACGCTGATCGAGCCGACGATGAACCTCGGCCGCGAATCCAAATATTACCTGCAAAGTTTGGTGCGGTCGCGCCTCAAAGACAAGAGTTACAAATTGGCGTTGATGCTGACCGAGGACCCCGAATTTGCGGGCGAAATTTCCGATCAGTTGTGCATTCTGGAAAAGGGGCGCGCATTGGAGTGCGGCAGCCGCGACGCGGTGATCGCCTCTTCGCGGAACAAATTCTTGAAAAACATGCTGCAATACGTTTAAAATGATTAATTAGTAATGATTAATGATTAATTGCGGGTAGGGTTATTAAGGCGGCGTTGCTTGCGGGCAAGAAACATAGAGCAAGAAAAGCCCGATTGATTCCCCCAAAGAGGGTACCCTCTTTGAATTTTCCGTCAAATATTATTTGACGGAAAAGGGCGTTGGCCGATAGAAACGATAAAAAACGGGGAGTGTACAAACCGCATCGCTCATAAACACGGCTCGGCCTTGCGAGGCGGACTGTGATAAGTGTCCGTCGCTGTCAATCTCTATATAAAAGGCGCGTTTCGTGTTTAGTAGAGATTGCCGCTTTGCGCTCTTCGCAATGACCGTAAAAAACGATACCGGTTGACGAGCGGGAAACACCGTAAAAACGATACCGATTGACGAGAAAGAAACACCGACCGATAAAAGCGAAAAAAACACCGACCGATTTCTTTTTTCCGGTCGCGGTTTTCTTTACGGCGGGCAACCTTGGCGGCACCGCTTCAAAGAAAAAAGGCGAAAATGAAACAACGGCGCGCAAGCAAAATCATGACCGAGTTCGTAAGGATACTTTACGGCCCGGTTGTGCGCCGCAAATATCGGTTTAAATTTGACGACTCCGTTACAAAAACATTAAGATCCCCCTGTTTAATTTTAGGCAACCACGCGACCCCGCTCGACCCGTTCTGTATGGGTTTGGGTTTCCGTTTCCCGATCAACTATGTCGCGTCCGGCGCGATCAAGCGTTTGAAATTCGCCGGGCGGCTGATCGACCTCATTATCGCGCCGATCCCGAAGGCCAAAGGCGTATCCGACCCCTCGGCGGTCATGAAGATTTTATCGGTCTTAAAGCGCGGGGGCAGCGTCGGGATTTTTCCGGAGGGCAACCGCACCTACAACGGCGAGAGCGTCCATGTCCCGCCCGGCCTCGGCAAATTGTGCAAACGGCTAACCTGCCCGATTATAGTCGTGCGCATCGAGCGCGGGTACTTCACCGCGCCGCGTTGGGGGCGGCGCGTCCGGCGCGGCCAAATGCGGGCGCGGCTCGAACGGGTTTTGACTCCCGAGGACACCGCGGCGATGACCGCCGAGCAACTCGACGGCGTTTTGCGGGACGCCCTCTATTACGACGCATACGAACACCAGCGGCGCGACCCCGTTTTGTTCAAGGACAAAAAACGCGCCGAGTATATCCAGCGCGCCCTGTTCGTCTGCCCCGACTGCCGCGGGACGGGCACAATCGCGTCCGAAAACGAACGCTTTCATTGTACGGACTGCGGCATGGAAATGGAATACGGCGAGGACGGTTTTTTGATTCCGATCAAAGCGTCCCATGCCTTTACGACGGTTTTGGAGTGGGACAGGTGGCAGATCGGGCATATCAAGCAAAAGGATTTTTCCGCGCTCCCCGCGGGCGAGCCGGTTTTGCGCGACAAGGGCGCGACGCTTTACGACAATTCGCGGGAGGGCAGGCGGGCCAAAATCTTGAAGGGCGGGATGGTCTCCCTCTATAAGGACAGGCTGGTTTTGGAAGGGCACGGAAAGCGCGGGCGGCCGCCGCTGGTGGAATTTGCGCTCGCCGATATGGCCTCGGCGACGGTGGAGGGCATGGCGAAGGTGGGTTTTTACCTGCGGGACGGGCGGGCTTTCATGTTCAAACTGCCGCCCGACGTTTCGCCCTATAAATACGTTGTCCATATCTATAAATTACAAAGCGAACTGGAACAAAAGGAGATGACATATTATGGTATCTAATCTGTTAGCCGAGGCGGATTTGGCGATCGGGCGCGACCTGTTCTTCAACACCGGTTTCTTCGCGGTGTTGGTGATTTTGACCACGCTGATTTTGGCGAACATCCTGCGCCGCAAAATTCCCTTTATGCGCCGCAGCATGATGCCCACGGCGGTGATCGGCGGCTTGCTGCTGATGCTCATCCGCGCCGTGTTGGAGGCTTGCGGCGTCAAGATGTTCGGCGCGCAGGACGACAACGCGCTGTTCCTGATTACGTACCACCTGCTGCCCGTGGGCTTTATCGCGTTGGGCTTGCGCGACAAGCAGAGCCACGAGGGCGACGAGCACGGCGCGGCCGACGCGAAAATCATTCAGACGAACCCCGTGCGCACCGGCGCGATGATCGTCAGCGGCTACATGATGCAGGCCGTCGTCGGGATCGGGTTCAGTTTGTTTTTAGCCGTGTTTTTCTCGCAGTTGAATCCCGGCTCGGGGATCATTTTGCCGTTGGGCTTCGGGCAGGGGCCGGGCCAAGCGACCAACGGCGGCATCCTGTTCCAGGAGAGCGGCATGGCGAACGGCAGGGCGTTCGGCATCGCGATCGCGAGTTTGGGCTTTTTGTGGGCGTCGATCGGCGGTCTGGTCCTGCTGAACCGTATCGCGAAACGGCGCGGGCTTAATTTGAAGGACAAAATAAAAACGTCGGGGGACGTGTCGAGCAGCCTTGTCGAGGAAGCCGACGAAATCCCGCTGTCGGAGTCGATAGACAAATTCACGATTCAAGCGTGCCTAATCGGCTTTATCTATATTTTGACCATGCTGCTGTGCATGGGGCTCGAATGGGGGTTGAGTTATCTGGGCGCCATGGGCAAGAGCGTGGCCGATGTATTTTGGGGCTTCAACTTCTGTTTCGGCATCGCGCTGGCCATGCTCTTTAAACTGATCATGAACCGTTGGCGCAAGCGCAGATGGATGAACCGCAAATACGTCAACAACTATATGCTGAACCGCATTTCGGGCTTTTCGTTCGACGTGATGATTATCGCGTCGTTAGCGTCGTTGGAATTGTCCGCCTTGGGGCAACTGTGGATACCGCTGCTCGTCATCACGACGGTGGGCGGCTTCGCCACGGTGTTCTATACCCGCGCGGTGTGCAACCGCCTGTACCCGGGCTATAAGGACGAAGCGTTCGTCACGATGTACGGCATGTTGACGGGCACGCTGTCCAACGGCATTATTTTATTGCGCGAACTCGACCCCGAATTTAAGACGCCGGCCGCGCTCGATCAAGTATTCGGTTCGGCGACGGCGTTAATTTTCGGGATTCCCATACTGATACTGCTGCCCTTTTCGGTGAGCGCGCCCGGCGTTTATTACGTGTTCGGCGCGGTCGCGGTATACCTTGTGTTCCTTTTTTGGGTCATGTTCGGGCGGTTCGGGCGACTGGCAAGGATTTTCAAACGGAAAGGCAAATCCGGCGCGGATGGCGCGCCCCGATCCGAATGAACGAGTCGGCATACGGGTGGCATTCGGGCGGTCGGCAATAGAGTCGTTACGAAACTAACCCGCGGCGGCTTTGCGCGTCTTTGTAGTTTCGTAACGACTCTGTTTCGGGGCGTGTACAAATAGCGTTGCGTATCATTGCGAGGAGCGCGAACGCCCCGCGTGTCATTGCGAGGAGCGCGAAGCGCGACGCGGCAATCTCTACAAAACACGAAACGCGCCTTTTTATATAGAGATTGCCATGCGGACGCTTTTAGCGTCCTCCCCGCAATAGAGTTGTAGCGGAACCTAAACGAAAAATCCCTCGTGAATCTTTTCGCGTTTAGGTTTCGCAACAACTCTATTGTCTAATTGTCTAATTTGCCGAACAGGGGGGCGCGTTTCCTTTACAAGTTTTTTGTTTTGTGATAAAATAGTCAAAAATATATTTTATAATAATAGTAAAGGATTTTATATGGAACTTCACGGAACTACAATCGTCGCCGTCAAACGGGACGGGGTCACCGCTATCGCGGGCGACGGGCAGGTGACCGGCGGGCAAAGCATCGTTTTAAAGAACAA
>JAISFM010000207.1 GCA_031263605.1 Clostridiales bacterium
TATTATAGGAGCCTTGCTCGCGCTCTATCTTATTCGCCAAAGTTACCGCCCGCGCCCCGTCCGCAAGCCCGGTCCTCATAGCAACGGCCTGAACGGGCAGATAGGCAAAGTCGAAATTATCCGTGCCGTAATAATACGCCTGCATTCCGGGCACCCAACAGCCGCCGTCGGCCTTGTCCTTGTTGAACGCCGTTTTAATTTCGGCCGCAAGGGTCTCGTATCCGTCGGCCTTAACGGTATCCCCATAGACATACCGCTCTAACTGCGCCAGCGAAACCAACGCCTCGTAATAATGCGCCGTCAAGTAAGCGTTATATTCCCCGACGGATTTTTCCCAATAATCGTTATGCGATTCGGTGAGGTACGCCTTGTCCGGGTTGTCGGATGGGTTTGCCTTGTAAACGTTTGTCGCCAATTTGGCTTCGTCGTCGAAATAGGTCTCGAACATATATTGAAGCGACCTTTCGGCGGAGTCCTTAAATTCAAGCGCGAATCCCTTGTCCCCCGAATACGAGTATACATTTTTGATTGCGGTCACATAGCCCAACTGCATATCCGCATAGTCGTGCCCCCAACTGTCGTACGGTACGCCGGGATACGGGCTTTTCATATGCCCGTTTGCTTTTTGGATATAGTTCTTTATGTTGCGCAGGCTCCACTTTTGAGCCTCCATGCCCGCGTCGTCGCCGAATATGCTGACAAGCGAGGCATTCCACTGCTGCTGAATCGGCGGCAGTTCAATGAAATAATGCGGGTATTCCAAAGTAGTCCCCACGTCCTTGCCGATAACCGCCAAGCGCGCGAAACTGTTTATGGCCTGCGCGGCGTTCGCTTCGTCGATGCCGTACAATTCGCCTAAATCGAAAAAATCCTCCCAATCGGCGGGCGCAAAGGTAAGCGTCAGCGTGTTTTCATCGCTCGCCGCGAACGATACGGGCGCGAAAACGGTCTCGGAGCCGGTGGGTCGTATGCTGCCCGTATAATCGCCGCCGCCGGTTTGCCAGCCCCAATCCGCGTCGCCCGTTCCGAATTTAAGGTTTGTCCCCGCCTTGGGCATATTGACGTTGAGGGTCAAATGCCGTTTCCCGTTTTCCAAGGGGGCGCGGTCGGCTTCGGTCGAATATTGGCGCGGGATACGCTTGTTCGCGTTGGCGGGCGTGGGAACCGCGTCCGCCGTGCCGCCCGAAACCCTGAGCGCGACCCTTTTTTCAATGCCGGTCAGCAGGGCGAAATTTATTTCGTCCATAGCGCGTTTCAGGTTCTTGTCGGCCTTGAATCGTTTAGCGGACAGAAAGCGTTCCAAATCGTCGCCCTCGCCGCTTACCCAAAAATTAGAGCCGCTTTCCAGCCACCGTATGCTTTCGGTAAAATCCTGTTCGACCTTTAACATAGGAAAACTTTGCGAGGAAAGCGTCGCCGCCGTTTTGAATTTTCGGTTAAGGCGGAGAGCCATCGACTCCTTTCGAGCCGTCACGCGCGCCTGTACTACGGCTATGCCGTCGTCATAGGTGAACGTAAAATAAACCGCGCCGAATTCAAGGTTCGTCTCGTCGATATGAACGGCAGGGTCGGCCGCTAGGCTCAGGCTCGTGTAAACCGTTCCGTCCGCTTTATGCGAGGTGTATATGCCGTTGTCAAGCCCGAGAACGGTTTCGCCGTCCACGCTCATAGAGTCAATCAAAAATTTTTTGTCGTAACGGATACTTGCCGTATAACGGCCGCCTGTGATTTTTATAGTTTTTGCCCCGGCGTCGCCGCTGTAAGAAAAGCCGTTTTCCGCTCGGGCCGTTTTGTCGATAGGGTTTACTAACACGGCCGGGTCAAAGTCCGGCCGATCGCCCAACGGATCGGGTGCCAAAAACACGGGAGTCGCCGCGCCGCCTCCGTTTTTTCCGGCGATCCCGCCGATAATCATACCCGTGCCTCCTAAAAGCATAACTCCGGCCATAGCAAAAGCAATGATAGCCGTCAGTTTTTTACGCGCAGCCGTCATACCGCTTTACCTCCCTTTTTCCCGAACATAAAAACAGCCGTCAAAACCGCCGATACAACCCCGGCTCCGCCTATCGCCGAGCCCGAAATCAGCAGCACCTTGTTCGGCCCGCCCGGCGCCGTTTTGAAATCAAGCCCGAGATCGGGTATGTCGGCGTCGGGTACGCCAGTGGCCGCCTCGATATCCTCGTAGAACTGTATGGTTTTAAGAATTACCTTGCCTTGCCCGTCGCTGCCGCTGAACCACGCGGGGTCGAAGCGCAACTGCGTTATCCTGCCCCGCCAATTCCCCTGCGGCGTTAAATCAATATAATAATCCATAAATTCCTCGTCGAAAGGCGTCATCCTTTGGGTTAAGGCGTTTTGCGAACTTCCCCAGGAAAACAGCCTGTTATCGTAAAAGGATTCAAAGAAAACCTCGAACATTTCGGATGCGGTTTCGTTCCTCATCGTAACTTTCATGGCCTTGTACTTGTCGGCGTCGAGTCCGTCCGCATCCATATAATACTGATACACATAGACCGGGTCGCCGTTGTTAATCGAGATTTTCAGCCCCTCCTCGGTCGGAGTGGCGTACGAATGCGTCCCGCGCGCGTTTTGCAGCCCTTCGTTCCTGCCGCCCGTAAAGTCAAACACGGTTTTTCCGTCCGAACCGGCGGGCGGATACGGATCGTATTCATAGTCGATATCCTCGATCCGTTCGTAAAATTTGATGTAATCTACGGTAAAGCGGTCTCCCGGCCCGCCCTCGTCCGCCGCCGGATAAAACTGAAACCCGCCTATGGAACCCGTCCAATAGCAGTGCTTGACCATATCCAGCACATAGACGCGCCGCTCGCCGGGCGCAATCTCGAATTTCACCGCGCGCGAATCGGGGTAAAGCGATTCGTCGTAGCGCCTGAAACGCAATTCGCCGAACTCGGCATAAGTCTCGGCCTTCATGAGGATCGCCGCATAGCGGTTGTTGTGCGTGGAAAGCCCCACCTGCCAATCCGAGGCGTCCCCAAGTTTGTATTCAAAGGCTATGTAAGCGGAATCCCTTTTTATATTCATAACAAGCCCGCCGCGCTCGGTGTTGGCAAGCGTGGCCGCGTCGGACGAGCCGTTGGCCCAGCCGCCGTTCAAAAGCCCGAATTTCAGTTCGCTCGCGGCGTAGGGGCGCGCCGTCGGGCTTGACTGCGCCGACGTGTCTTCAGCCATTTCCCTCAGGCTGCGGTAAAAACGAATATGGTCGACTTGTACATAATTGCCCGCAGCGTCGCCGCCCGCGTTCGCCAGTTCGATTCGCAGCGAGCCGATATTTTGGCCGCTCCAACCCGATTCGGCGGGATTTATATGATAGATCATGTACTGCGTGTCCCTTGCCGTAATAGCCGCTTCCGGAAGTTCCCGCAAATTCGTAAAATCCGCGGCATCCGAAAAGGAAACTCTCATACGCGTTCCCGCCGTCCTGTTCTGCATTCTGATGCGGAACACAGGGTATGTTTTTGTATCGAGCGACTCGGGGAAAGCATATTCTATCACCGGCCTTGCCGCCGAGCCGACGGTAACGCGCAAAGCGTTGCCGCCCTGCACCGACGGCACGCATCCTGCGCCCGCCTCCCAGCCCTGCGCGCTCCCCGCAAAATTGAACATGAAAAGAGGCGCGTCGGGCAGTTCCTCCTGCGTGGGCGTCCAATCGTCGCCGTCCGCGTAATATTCGGCGGAATCCGCATAAAATTTAATATAGTCTATATCGATCGGCCCCGTGCCGCCCGTGAAACCGAAACGAAGCGTCATAAGCACATTTTTGAAACGGGCGTCCCCTCTCATATCGAACAAATACCGTTCAAACTCCGAGCCGTCGGATGCGCGCATCGCCTGCGAAGCCTTTTTATCGGCGCCGTATTCGGAATCGTTACGGGTTGTATACTCCAAAACGATGGCATCGGCGCCCGCGCCGTTTTTCAGCCGTATCCCTATCCATTTATACGTAAAAATGTCGACCCCGGCGGCCCACGCGTATTCCAATCTTGTCGCCGTGCCGGTAACGTACAGACTATACGTTTTGCGGTCGCCGGATAAGCCCGTTCCCTCGCCCGCGTTAACTACGGCCAAACCCTTCTCGTTTTTGAAATCCAACAGAACCTCGCTCCCTTTGCCGGGAACGGCGTCGTCCTCCCACTCGCCGTCGCGCGCGGCCTCCGCCTCGGCGACGGTACCGTAGAATTTTATGTAATCTATGAATATGGTGCCGGAACCGCCGCTGCCCCTAAACCACAGCGGGTCAAACCTGACCTGGCGCACCGAACCCGACCACCCTGCCGGACTGCTGCCGGGATAATGGTCGCCGGCGGCCTTGAAATCCCAAATATAGGTCTTAAATTCGGCGTCGCCGTGGCTTATCGCGGGATAAAGGAACCGCGACGCCTCGAAACCCGGGTCGCCCTGCCTTACCCAATAAACCTCGGCCCTAGCGGAACCGGCGTACGGGGACGAGGGCAATTCAAAAAGATTTTCGGCCTCCGAGTTTACCTTCATCTTGACCGCCATAACGGTGTATTCATCGGCTGAAACCGCCTGCGGAAAATCAAGCCTCAACCCCGGATTGCTGTTCTTAACGGTTACTTTCAGGCAACCGCCCTCGGTTGGGTCGGTTGCAATCTCGACGTCGCCCTGCGACGGCTCGTGGTTTGCCCATGCGCCCGTATTCCGAGTAAAGGCCGTTGTGATTCCGACAGGTTCCGCCCCGTCGGCCGAGGCCGCGCGCAAGGCGTCAAAGCCCGCTGCGGGCAATAAAAACGCTAAAACGGCCGCCATGCTGAAAAAAGCGATCTTTCCTTTGAATCTCTTCGTTCTCATATACAAATATTTTAACCTATCCCGGCGGCATTTTCAATAGGCAAACGGAACTATTTTTTAGGCGATTTGACAAATCAAAAAACATATTGACAAATTAAGGATATATGCTAAAATATTATCATGTACAAATACGATATCAAAGATATATTTCCGAACAGCGAACGCGTGGTACTAACGAAATCGGAGTTCCGCCCCAACGAATTGTCCGACCATATCCATACCTATATCGAAATCGTTTATATTTCGGACGGCGCCGGATACCATATTCTGAACGGCCGAAAATACAAGGTGCGAAAAGGCGATATTTTATTCATACCAAAGGAAAGCGTCCACAACTACGAGGCTATCGGCACCGTTTTTGAATGGATAAACTGCATGTTTACCGACGACGCGCTTCATATCGACGGCGTCAATATTTCAAACGCCGAGGACATACTGAAAATTTCCTTGTTCACAAACCTTTTCGACTGCGTAAAACTTAACGCTGCGGACGTAGAACTTTTTGCCCAAAGGGACGAATTTGAAACCCTCTTTTCGGATATGCTCAAAGAATACGAACTTAAACGGACAGGCTATCGTGAAATTCTCGAATTTTCTCTCAATGTGCTGCTTATAAAGATTCTGCGCGGGTTTACAAGCGCGGCACCGCCCCAACAAACCGCGAAAAAAGACCTGGTACACCTTGTCCTCGATTACTTTAACATCAATAAAACCAAAGATATTCGCTTGGACGAAATCGCCAAAAGGGCTTTTTTTAGCCCTAAATATTTCCAGCGGTTATTCAAACGGCAAACGGGGAAAAGCCTGACCGATTTTTTGCACGAGCAGCGCGTAAAAGCCGCCTGCGAACTGTTAGAAAAAACCGATAAATCCGTAACGCAAATCATGAACGAGGTCGGATACAACGACACCAAATTCTTTTACAGCATTTTCAAACGCTATATGAAAACCACTCCCGGCAATTATAAAAAACTGCTGTCTTAATTTTTCCGATATCTCAAACCGAATGGAACAAAAAGCAATCGCGTCCGACCGTCTCATGGAACGATGAAATTTTATCGACAGTAATGAACGTCTTTGCCATGCAACCGTTTGCATATCGGCGTTATGTCTTTCTCGCCCTATATACAGTATACCCTATTTCCCGTCAAGTTTGTCCGCTTGTTATTTACGGGCAATCCATTTTTGTATTAGAACCTGTTTGTGTCCGTTACGCCCCTTTCGGTTTGAACGCCTAATTGCAATCGTCGCGGAACTCGGCAAAACGTATTGATCGCGATGAAACCCTTAAAAAACTGAAACCATTCGTTGCCCCTGCGCCGATAATACGGAACTTACTTTCGAGAGAGCACACAAGTTTTAAACGGATTTAACCGAAGCCCTTTCATGCAGAATGGATTGCAGGATGAAGGTGGATTTTTTCTTGCGGTTCAAAAGCGTTTGAAGCATTATGGTATAGCAAGCCTTGGCGATATCGGAAAATTCCGGCCCTATCGTGGTCAGTTTGGGCGTGCACTCCAAACTGAGGCGGGTGTTGTCAAAACTCGCCACCGATATGTCGGCGGGAATCCTGCGGCCGTTGTTCATCATGGTCGTCATAAAGTTAAACGCCGCAAAGTCCGATCCGAGTATAAACGCGGACGGGAGTTTTTCGGGAAGGCGGAGGTTGAGAAATTCGTGCGGCGAGGCGAGCGAAAGGTTGATGTGCATGTCGGGCGTAAAATCGATGCCGTTTTCCAGCAGGGCCTTGCGGAAACCGAAATATTTATCCGCGTTGGTGGAAGCCGATTGAATGTCAATGATCGCGCATATATTCGTATGCCCTTTTTGAATAAGGCTGTTTGTCAAGATGTACCCGCTGTGGTAGTTGTCTATAAAAACATAGTTGGCGGGGTATTTGTCGGAACGGTAGTCGATGCAGACGAAGGGGATTTCGTATTGCGAAGAAAATTGGGCGAGGATGCCTTCGGGGATAATGCCCGCCCAAAAAACGCCGAACGCGCCCTTGTTTAACCGCGAATTGGTCGCCGCGAATTGGCTTAACGAAAAGTTTTTTCTCACGGTCACATGTTCAAGTTTCGAACCGATATTTTCCAAAATCGCGCTTAATTCACTGTATATCCCCGCATAGTACTGTTCGGTGGAAAGGTAGAACCGTTGCGGAATGAGGTAAAAATAATTTCGGCACAATTTAGTCAGCGGATCGACAAGGCTGTACCCTAACTCCGCCGCCGCGCTTATGACGCAGGCTTTTAATTGTTCGCTTATGCCGGGATAGCCGTGAAGCGCTTTGTGAACGGACACCTTGGATATGTTGAGTTTCTCCGCTATGCTGTCCATCGTAATCTTCCTGTTTTTCATCGTACCTCCTATTAGACTTGTTGCGAAATTAACTTGCGGCGGCCTTGCGCGTCTTTTCGTGACAAACAAAGATAAAAATTTCGATAGCAGCGTTGCTTACAATCCTCAATTTTTATCTTTGTTTGCCGCAAAAATCCATCGCAATTCCGCTCGCCTTTTCATTCCGCAACAAGTCTATCCGGGTTGCGGCCGTTCCCGCAAAACGGCAACGCCCCGCTCCCCGCAAACAAATCTATTATAACATTTGTTAGGTAATAAATCAAACGAAACTAAATAACTTTTTTCAAGCCTATTGACAAACCCCGACAGGGTACGTTATAATAGAATCAAGGAGTAGAAATATGGTGAACGGAAAAAAGAAAAGGCTGCTTATTTTGTCGATCGCCGTCGCGCTGGTTTGCGCGGTGGCGGGCGGCGCGGTCGGATTGATTGTCGGATTGTCGCGCGCGGAAACGTACAAACCGTTTTTGGACGTGAAAGCGTCCGAGGTATCCTTGGGGGTCGAGCGGTACCAAAAATGGACGTTTAAGCGGGAGGACGGCCTTTGGAAATTCTCGAACGTTTCGGCCTATGACGGAAAGAAATACGTCCCGCTGTTTACGGGCGGGGCGGACGGCCGGTTTTTCGAGGTGATGGCAGGGGGCGCGGATTCGCTGCAACTGAATCCCGACATTACCGATTTTACGGTGGAAAAGAACGCGAAAAAGGATAAATCAATCGCGCTTTCGGGCGAGAGGTTTACCGTTCGGTTATTTTGCGACGGGCGGACGCCCTACGTGGGGCGCGAGATCACGATTCAATCCCCGAAAACGGGCGTCGTCGGCGAAAATGAAATCAATTTTTGTTTAAAGACCCCTTCCGAAACGGAGGCGGGCGAAAACCCGATCTACATCGAGCAGGGCTATATCGCTTCTTGGGGCGCGGAAGTCGAACAGAAGCCGCTGCCGTATTCCTTTCCGGCGATTTTAAGCGAGTTCACCGCCGTCGGTTCCCCGGCGAAAACATTTCAATTCGCGCAGGTCGTGGACTATTACCGCACCGGCGAGCAGTTCAAAACCGCGCGGCGCAAAACCGACACGCAGAGCGGCGCGGTCGAGGTGGGCTTACTCGGCTCCCGCGCGCAGTGGGAAACCGGCGCGGCGTACACGGTCGCGGACTGGTTCATCGTGCGGGATGCGTCGAGCCGTTCCTTTTACGATTTGATCGGGGACGCGGCGCGGCAATACAAGGCGGTCAACCCGATGCCGTTGGAGGTTTTGGCGGCGAAAGAAAACCGCAGCGTATACGAGTACGACGCGGCGGCGGCGGGCCTCGCCATGGACATCATGGACGATCGGTCGCTGCCGCTGGGCAAGGAGGGTTTTTTCAGCCCTCTCGCCTATAAAGGGCTGGCGGGGGAAACCTTCGGCGGCATGGACATTTTGCGCGGCATGTACCAATACGCGCTGTATACGGGGGACGCGGGGGTTTTGGCCTATGCGGACGAGATGGACGGTTCGCTGACCGAGAATTACGCTTTCGGGAAGTCCTATATCGAAAAGACCGTTTTCGTCCCCGAGGGGCTTTTCATCA
>JAISFM010000221.1 GCA_031263605.1 Clostridiales bacterium
GCAGAGCAATTTCGACAGGTGACAGGAATATTGCCTGATACATTTAATGCGATGGTGCGAGTGTTGCGAATGACGGATGAGGCACGACAAAAGCGAGGCGGTCGCAAGCGAAAGTTGAGCATTGAAGAAACGTTATTGGTTACGCTTGAGTATTACAAAGAGTATCGGACATTTGAGTGCATTGCCGCAAGTTATGGGGTTAGCAAACAGAGCATTCATAAAATGGTCAAGTGGGTTGAGGGGAACTTGGTTAAGAGTGGGTTATTTAGTTTGCCGGGTAAAAAAGCGTTAAATAACAGGGGCTACGGCATTGAGGTAATAGTAGTAGACACTACAGAAACACCAATACAAAGGCCTAAAAAGAGGCAGAAGCAGTATTATTCGGGCAAAAAAAACGACATACATTAAAAACGCAGATAGTTATTGACAGGCAGAGCGAGATGATCATTTGTGCAGACGTATGTTGCGGGAAAGCGCACGACGGTACGATTTTTAAAAACACCTTGCGCATTGACCCCGAAATTTTGGCGTTATTAGACAGCGGATATAGGGGTGTGCAAAAGGTTCATATTAAGTCATTGATACCGATGAGGCGCAAAGAGGACATAGAGAAACTAAGCGAAGGGGAGCGACGGCAACGAAAGAAAAAGAACAAAGCAATATCAAGCCCGCGAATGAAAGTAGAGCATATAATCGGACGGGTAAAGCGCTTCAAAATACTCAGCGAAAAGTATCGCAATCGCCGCAAAAGATTTGCCCTTAGGCTCAACTTAATTTGCGGCATTGTTAACTACGAAAACCCGACAAAACTAATAAAAAACTTAGTTAGTTGACAACTCTATTGCCGCGTCGCGCTCCCGCGCTCCTCGCAATGACCTTGTAGCGAAATTAAATTGATGATTGTAGCAACGCTATTTGTCCACTCCCCTATGTACGCGCTCCCGAATTTTAAAAGAAGTTGAGATGAAAGATAAAAACAGGTTTATAACGGTCAGTTCGCTGGAAAAGGTATTCCCCAACGACGGGCCCAAAAGCGGGTTAAAGGAATACGGCGCGTTTCGGAACGAGGCGTTCCATTTCCAAGCGGCATTTTTCACAAAGAATCTGCTGCGAGACTGCCGTTTGGAAATCGTTTCCGAAATTCGGGACTACGTGTCCGCGCGGGTCGTGGAGCCCGTCCCGGCGTACTTGTCCCGTAAACGCGGCGAGGACGACGGGTATATCTTGAAAAAGCGGGGCGACTGCACGCTGTACCCCGATTTGCTGCGCCCCATGGAACCCGCGGGCGAATTTGCGCGGCAGGGGCTTTGGACTGTTTTTTGGATAACCGCGGACGGGCGGGAGCGGCCGTTGCCGCCGGGGCGGCACGAAATACATATCGCGCTGATCTGCGAATCCGATACGAAGGCGGGCGAATGCATTTTCACGTTGGACGTCGCCGACGCGTTCCTGCCCGCCGCCGATTTGCGGTACACCGCGTGGATTCATTACGACTGCATCGCCGAAGCGCACGGCTTGGAGATTTTTTCCGACGCGTATTATCCCGTCCTCAACGCCTATTTAAAAAGCGCGGTTTCCCACGGCATGACCATGCTGTACACGCCCCTGTTTACGCCGCCTCTCGATACCGCCGCGGGGGGCGAGCGCATGACCGCCCAACTTACGGACGTAACCTTGTCGCCGGACGGGGCGTACCGTTTCGGTTTCGACAAACTGCGGCGTTTTATCGGCAACGCCAAGGCCGCGGGCGTTTCGCAATTTGAATTTTCGCATATCGCCACGCAATGGGACGCGAGGGCGTGCCCCAAAATCGTCGCGCGTACGGCGGAGGGCGAAAAGCGCATTTTCGGTTGGGACACGGAATCGACTTCGGAGGCGTATCTCGGGTTTTTGGACGCGTTTTTTAAAGCGTTATCCGTGTTTGTGCGGGAAAACGGCTTGTCGGACGCGGTCTGTTTTCACATTTCGGACGAGCCGAGCGCGGAAATCCTTCCTCGTTTCCGCGTTTTAAAGGAAAAGATAGCGGCGCATTTTGCGAATCCCCGAATCATAGACGCGCTTTCCGACCCCCGATTTTTGGACGAAGGGATCGTGACCGACCCCGCGGCGGCCACCGACCATTTCGGGGCGTTCGCGGGCAAAGGCTTAAAATGGGTCTATTATTGCGGTTGGCAGAGGAAAAATTACTTATCCAACCGCTTTTTTAATATGCCCTCCCAGCGCAACAGGATATTGGGCTTTCAACTGTACCAAACGGGTGTGAGCGGATTTTTGCATTGGGGCTTCAATTTTTACCGCACGGTTCTTTCCCGCCGCCCGATCGACCCGTACTTTGTCACCGACGCGGGGGGCGGTTTCGAGAGCGGCGACAGTTTCATCGTCTACCCCTACGGCGGCGGCGCGGCCGAATCCCTGCGCCACGAGGTGTTTTTCGACGGCATTCAGGACTACCGCGCCCTCAAACTTTTGGAAAGTTTGACAAGCCGCGCCTATGTTTTAAGCCTTTTAAAAAAAGAAGGGATAGACGGTTTTACAAAGTACCCGAGGAGCGCGGATCGGCATTTGCGTTTTCGCGCAAAAATAAACGGCTTGATTCGGGAACGAACCCGTCGGGCGGGAGGGGCTGAAATTGCAAGCGATTGACCAAAACAAAATCCCCAAGAAAAAGATCGGCGGCATGACCGTGCCGGCCGTGGGGATGGGCACGTTCGGGAGCGATCAATACACGGCGGAACAAGTATCGGCGGCGGTGGCGGGGCTATACGCGCGGGGTACAGGCTGTTCGATTGCGCCGCGGTTTACGGCAACGAGCACCGCATAGGCAGGGTATTCGAGGACGCGATGAGCGGCGGCGTCGTCAAACGGGAGGAAATGACCGTAATATCCAAGGTGTGGAACGATATGCACGGGCGCGGGGACGTACTGCTTTCCTGCGCGAAATCCCTGAAAGATTTGCGGTTGGACTATATCGACCTGTATTTCGTCCACTGGCCGTTTTCCAATTATCACGCGCCCGGCTGTCCGGGCGATTCGCGCAATCCCGATTCCCGCCCGTTCGGCGCGGAGCGGTATTTGGCGGCGTGGCGGCAGATGGAGCGGCTGGTCGATACGGGGCTTGTCAGGGCGATCGGCATGTCCAACATGACCGTTCCCAAGTTAGAGGCGGTTTTGCCGTCCTGCCGTATCAAGCCGGCGGCGGCGGAAATGGAACTGCACCCGTGTTTCCAACAGCCCGAGTTGTTTGAATACTGCGTAAAGAAGGGCATACAGCCGATAGGTTTTTGCCCGATGGGGTCTCCGGCACGGCCCGACAGGGACAAAACGCCGGGGGATTGCGTCGATATGCGGGATCCCGTTATCGTAAAGATCGCCGAAGCCCATAACGCGCATCCGGCGTCAATTTGCGTCAAATGGGCGGTGCAGAGAGGCCAAATCCCCATTCCGTTTTCCGTAAAGGAAGGAAATTACGTTTCCAACCTGCGGTGCGCGGCGGAGGATCCTTTGACGCCGGAGGAAATGGATGAAATCAAAGCGGCCGACAAGAACTGCCGCCTGATCAAGGGACAGGTTTTCCTGTGGCCTGGCGCGAAAGGGTGGGAAGACCTCTGGGACATAAACGGATCGATCACAAAATAAACCGTATGGAGATAAAATAAAATGCCGTTGGCAAACACGAAAAACATGCTGAAAGAGGCGGTCCGCGGGGGCTATGCCGTCGGGGCGTTCAACGCCGAAAACATGGAGACCTTGCAGGCGATAATCCGCGCCGCCGAGGAAACGGGAAGCCCCGTGATCGTCCAAACGACCCCCGGCTCGGTCAGGTACGCGGGCGCGGCGTATTTCGCCGCGATGGCGCTTGCGGCCGCGAAGTCCGCCCGAATTGAAATCGCTTTGCATATCGACCACGGCGAGGATTTCGAGGCCTGCGAGCGCGGTATGGCGGCGGGCTACACGTCGGTGATGATCGACGGCTCGAAACTGGCCTTGGAGGAGAATATCACCCTCACCCGCAAGGTCGTCGAAGCGGCGCGGGGCAAGGGCATAACGGTCGAAGCGGAATTGGGCACGCTGGCGGGCAAGGAGGACGATGCGGCATCCGCGGGGTGCCGGTACACCGTTCCCGCCGAGGCGGCGAGGTTCGTTTCCGAAACCGGCGTGGATTCTTTGGCCGTGGCCATAGGCACGGCGCACGGCCTGTACGCGGCGGAGCCCGTCCTCAACATGAAATTGACGGCGGAGATAAAGGGGCTGCTGCCGGACACGCCGCTGGTTTTGCACGGCGCGTCGGGGCTTTCGGACGGCTGCGTTCGGGAATGCGTAAGGCTCGGCATGGCGAAAGTAAACTTTGCGACCGAACTTCGGTGCGCTTTTTCGTGGGCGGTGAGAGCGTATTTTGAAAAAGACCCCGCGGTTATCGATCCGAAAAAGTATCTTTCGCCGGCGCGCGACGCGGTCATCACGGTGGTAAAAGAAAAGATAAGGGTATTGGGCTGCGCGGGAAAGAGCGGGAGATGAAAAAATATTTGTTGGGAATCGACGTCGGGATGTCCGCTTGCAAGGCGGGGGTTTTTGACTTTGCGGGGCGTTGCGCCGCTCATTCCTTCGTTTCCTATGAGGCGGCCTATCCCGGAGCCGGCAGGGCCGAAATAGACCCGGGGAAATGGTACCGCGCGGTTTGCCGGGCATTAGCGGAACTATTCGCAAGCGGCCGCGTCAAAAAGGGGGAAATCGCGGCGATAGGCGTGGACGGCGTAAGTTGGTGCGCCGCGCCCGTGGACAAGGGCGGCGGCATTTTGGCGGACACGCCCTTGTGGATGGATAC
>JAISFM010000091.1 GCA_031263605.1 Clostridiales bacterium
CCAGCGCGTCGCCCTCATTCGCACCCTCGCCACTTCGCCCAAACTCCTGCTGCTCGACGAGCCGTTCTCCGCGCTCGACTTCCAAACGCGCCTGTCGGTCTGCGACGACGTGCACAGGATCATCAAGAGCGAGGGCAAAACCGCCGTACTCGTGACGCACGACATCAGCGAATCCGTTTCTATGTCGGACAAAATCGCGCTGCTGTCGGCGCGGCCCGCCGTTTTGCGCGAAATGCACCGCCTGAAATTCGCGGCGCATACCCCGCTCGAACGCCGCGAATGCGCGGAGTTCCGGAAGTGGTTTGAAAAAATATTAAAGGGGCTTTCTTGATTTTAGTTGCCGGAAGTTTTAAAGGGACGAGTATGGAGAAAATGATTGGCGCGGGGGGGAAACTTTTTATAAAAAGTTTCCCCCCCGTACCCCCCTTTTAAAAATTTCGGCAATTTACATATGGTTGCAAAAGGAATAACGGGCAAATGAGTAAAACACCGAAAAGTAAAACTATAAAAACCACGGTCAGCCCCGCGCATTCGGCGTTCCTCAAAAAAAGGCGGCGCAACAAAACGGCGGTTCGCGCCTTTCAATTCGGTTTGCTGTTCCTCGCGCTGGGCTTGTGGGAAGCCGCCGCGCGACTGAAAATCATCGACGCCTTTATGTTCAGTTCCCCCTCGCGCATCGCCTCCGCTATCGCCGATTTAGCCCGAAAAGGCACCTTGTTCGACCATATCTTTACGACGCTTTACGAATGCGTGATCGGCTTTGCCGCCGCGACAGTCGCCGGGACGCTGATCGCGGTTTTTCTGTGGTGGTCGGAGAACGCGCGGCGCGTGCTCGACCCCTATATCGTCGTCCTGAACAGCCTGCCCAAAATCGCGCTCGGCCCCATGATCATCATCTGGTTCGGCGCGGGCCCCAAAGCCATCGTTTTTATGGCGATTTTGATCAGCGTGATTGTCGCCGTGCTGTCGGTTTTGAACGGCTTTCTGTCCTGCGACCCCGATAAAATCCTGCTGCTGCGCTCGATGGGCGCGAACAAACTGCAAATCCTGATTAAATTAGTCCTGCCCCATTCCCTGCCCGACATCATTTCCGCGCTGAAAATCAACGTCGGCCTCGCGTGGGTCGGCACGATCATGGGCGAATATCTTGTCTCCCGCTCCGGTTTGGGCTATTTGATTGTGTACGGCGGCACGGTCTTTAAAATCGATTTAGTCATGGCCTCGACGGTCATTCTTTGCCTGCTGGCCGGGCTGATGTACTTCGGCGTGGCGGCGGCGGAACGGTGGATTGTGAAACACAGGGGATAAATTCAATCGAGTTGCAAGATTTTTTCCAATTCCGCCCCCAGTTTCGGCAAGTCCACGGCCACGGTATCCCACAATATTTCCTTGTCGATATGGTCGTAATTGTGGACGATATGGTTGCGCATCGCGCGTATCGCGTTCCACGGAATCACGGCGTGTAATTTTTTGTCCTCGTCCTTTACGCGTTGCGCCAACTCGGAAATTTGGCAAATCGCAAAAGCGCACGCGAACATTTTTTGACTGTCCTCGGCAAAATCTTCATAGGTTACGCCCTGCGCGTACTCCCGCGCCTTGCGAATGTACTCCAACATTTTCGTAAAATAAAGGCGTTTATCTTTCATAAATCACGACCCCCTCGCCGATACACGGATAAATAGGCGATTCCGGGCGTATTTGGCTGATTTCATACATATCGACATACTTCCCGACGGCGTCCTCCGCGTTTCCGACGACCCCGTAAAAATTGATGTTGATGAGTTCCCTGCGGCTGTCAATGATAATATCCACGTCGCTGTCGCCGTCGGCCGCCCCTTTGGCGTAAGACCCGAACAGGATCGCCCGATAGACAGGCGCGCCCTCGAAAACGGGCGTCAATTTATCCTTTAACTCCGCGATCGTATACACCTTGCCCACTTTGTTTTCCATGTTTTCATTATATCACGCCGCGCCCGAAAAGTCAAACGCCGCCGATAGCGTGGAGTGGACAATAGCGTAGAAACATAAACTCGGCAAGTCATTGCGCGGAGGCCGCGTAAAGCGGCCTCCGCGGCAATCTCTATATAAAAAGGCGCGTTTCGTGTTTTGTAGAGATTGCCCTCAAAGCACTTTGTACTCCTCGCAATACCATCTTTAACAGTACTCTATCCGATTTTTCTTTTTTGGTCGGACTATTTTCTTTTGATGGGCAACCTTGACGGGCAAACTTAAAGAAAAATGTCCGTTTAATCAATATCCTCATTTGATTTCCTCGCGGCGCATTTGAGCCACGTAGTCCATCGCGTCCTGCTCGGAAGCGAATCCCGCTTTTTCCGCTTCGCCCGACATTTCGCGCGCAAAGGCCTCCATCGCGAACACGGCGGCGTTCATGACAAGCACCTTGTTCCCCTCGCACACGAACGTAATTTTATCGCCCGTCCCTATCCCAAGCCGCCGCCTTATGTCCTTTGGCAGCGTAATTTGGCCTTTCGCCATTACCTTTGCGCTGTCGGTAAAATATGCCGTTTGATTCATGCTCGTACCCTCCTTTACGGTAGTAGGGAATTTCCTTGTAATCCCTACTTTTTATTATACTCCGTTTTTACGGAAAATGCAAGCCCTCCGACGCGGTTTTCAGAAATATATTTTGGGAGTGTAAAAACCGCAAGGTAAAAATATTTTCGGTGTACGCTCCCATTTTGATTAGGCTTGCAGCGGGCCTACGGCGACCGATCCGACGGTTCCCCGTTTTCTCATTTTAACTTCATACCGCGCGGCAAACCCGATATAGGCCAGCCCCAACGCGCCTTGCGCGGGAAAGAAATATTTCACGATGGCCGAAAAGCCCAGCATGGAAACCGTCAGCGCGACAAGCAGGACGGCCGCGACAGACAGCCAGCGGCATTTTAAATAGTTGCGCAGCCCCTCCGACAGCGAAAACACGGACGCGAGCAGGGACGCGCCGAGGGCGAGCCATACCGCAAGGGCGCACAGATAAAACATAACTTTGCCGCCGCCGCCCGCCAAAACCAATAACGGCAGGTCGGACGCTGCCGCGCCCGCGCCGCCCGCGTACACGCCGAAAATGATCAAGACCATCAGCGCGCCCAAAATCGCCCCGCCGACCGCCGTCCCCCGCTTCATCGCCCGGTCGTCCAACCCTACGCCCGCGCGGGCGATAACGGGGAAACTCTGCATAAAATTCATGCCGGCATAGGTGAACGCCGCCCACAAGCCGGGCGCGAACACCGCCGACGTTTGCGTAACGGCTCCGTTTCCCCCGCCCGTGAAAATCGACGCGAGCGCGGCGCACGCCAAAAAAGCGGTCAGAACGGGCATGATAACGGCGTTGATCCGCACCAAGCCCTTCATGCCGGTCAGGACGCAGACGAAAACGACGGCGGCGGTGAACAGTGAAAACCACGGCACGGCGAAATCCGTTTTCGTTACCGCGTCGAACAAGGAGCCGGACGCGGACAGCATGGCGGCCGAGCCGATCACAAAATTGAGAAGAATGAAAATATCGGCGGCCAAAGAAAATTTACCGAACAGGGCGGCGTTGATTTCCTCCGCGCTGTCGGGTTCCAACCGCCGCCCGATCCGCATAAACAGCCGAAAGCCCAAAACGAACAGCAACCCGCACAGCGCGGACAAAAAAATCGCCCAAAAACCGAACGCGCCGAAAAAGGAAACCAACTCCTTTCCCGACGCGAAGCCCGCCCCGATCACCGTCCCGGTCAAGAAAAACGCGGTTCTCAAAGGTTTTTTCACGGTTTAATGTATGCGGGGGGAAGGGCGGTTATAACATAATGAATGTCGGGCAATCCCCTCGGATAAGGGAATTGAGAATTGAGAAGTGAGCATTGAGAAGTGTCGGATAAGGGAATTGAGAATTGAAAATTGAGAAGTGTCGGATGCTGACGCAAGAAATAACTTTTAGTATGCTGTATGTTTCTTGCCCGCCGACCGGCTTGTTTTACGGAAATTCGACAATAACTTTTCAATTTTCAATTCTCAATTCTCAATTCAAATGCCCGCCGACCGGCTTGCTTGACGAAAATTCGACCTTAACTTCTCAATTCTCAATTCTCAATTTTCAATTCCCACTTCCCCAAATTCAATCCTCGCTGACATTTTTCTCGCCGCTTTCAAGGGTCAATTTCGCGGGCTTTTGGGGCAAGCGGTGGCTGTTGATGACCAGATCGTTGACGACCAATTCATAGGTGCAGCCCAAAAAGGTCGCCGCCTGCTCGGACAAGGCCATGCGCGGCATATAGATTTGAAAATACTCCATCAGCGACGAACTGTGATCCATGAACAGGACCAATTTTATAACGCGTTTGGCCTTGTCCACGACGACGAAGTTTTTCTTGATCGCGTAATTCACGCGGTCGTGAATGTCGTCGGGGTCGAACCCATCGCGGCGGACGCGCGTCCGGTGCGCGTCGCTCTTGTCCGCCAAAATCAACGCCGCCGAAACCGGGTTGACCGGCACCCCGTAGTCCTCCTCGTGGTTGCCGATCGCCAGCATGATCGTGCCGACCTCGTCGGGATCCATGCCCATTTTGCTCAATATCTCGAACGCGAGCGTCGCCCCGGTCAAGCCGTGGTACAGGCGGTTGACGCTGTTGCCGATGTCGTGCATCCAGCCCGCGATCGCCCCCAATTCGCACATGCGCCCGTCGTATCCCAATTCGCTCAAAATATTTTTGGTGGTGTTGCTCACGTACCCCACGTGCCGCAGGCCGTGCTCCGTGTACCCCTTGACTTCGAGGTATTTATTCGCGCCGTTGATCAGCGACTTGATGCGCGGGTTGGCTTTGACGTCGGCCAATACGACGGTTTTTTTCACAGATGCCATAATTTTTTTATTTGAGCCGCGTTGCGCGCGAGAAGCAGTTGAAAGTTGAAAATTGAAAGTTAAGGATAAAAGTTTTTGGGCAGCCGCCCCGCCGCCTGTCAACACACCCATAGAAAAGGCGTGGACAAATAGCGTGGAACATAAACACAACAAGTCCTTAGAGTTGCAGCGAAATTAACTTGCGGCGGCCTTGCGCGTCTTTTAATTTCGCTGCAAGTCATTAGACTTGTTGCGAGGAGCGCGGAACGCGCGACGCGGCAATCTCTATGTAAAAAGGCGCGTTTCGTGTTTTGCAGAGATTGCTTCGTCAATGACCGGTATCAACGCTCTTTGTCCACTCCCAATAGAGGGGATTTTTCAGCGGCTTTTTTCACTCCGTTCGGAATGACGGCCGTCGGCATGGATTTTTCACGTCAAACGGAATGGGACGGCGCAACATTCAAAACTTTCGGTTGCGGGCAAGAAACATACAGCATACTAAAAGTTATTTCTTGCGTCAGCATCCGCACTTCTCACTTCTCCATTCTCAATTCTCACTTCCCAATTTCTTTGTCCGAAACTTTTCAACTTTCAATTTTCAATTTTCAACTTGCCTACTCCGTCCCCTTCAACGCCTTATAATACGGGTCGCCCGTGAAATCCTTGCCGTTTTCCAGCGTCCCGCCCAAAGTCTCGACGGCGTTGCGGGTTTCGATGAACTGCATGTAATTTATATCCTGCCGCCCGCCGTATTCAAGCAGCGCGGGCAGCGCGCGCCCGTCGCCGTACTTGCCCAAATAAGAGGCGTACAGCGCGGCGTCCTCGTCCTCCTTGAACAGGCGCAGGAGCAAGCGGAAAATCCTCTCGTCCTTATTAGCATATACCAAAACGTCCGCAATATTCTTTTCCGCCGTTTCGGACAAGCCTCCCGCGCCTAACCGCGCAAGCAAGGCGGGCGCGGCCTCGCCGACGCTTTCGGTCAGTTTTTCCACGGCCAAATCGGCCAGTTCCCCGCCCTTTTCCCCCGACAAATAGCCGAGCAACAAGTCGGTTAATCCGGAATAGCCATTCTCGGAGAGGATATTGACCGCGAAAACCGCCAATTCCACGCTATCGCCCATGCGGGCGATTTCGAACAGGTACCAACCGCATTCGGGATCGCGCGCGATCCGTTCGGCCAGCAAATCGGGCGGCGAAATATCGGCGGCGGTATATTTAATGAGCGTCGATACCAATTCCTTGGGGTCGCGGATATTCTCGAAATATTGCCGCGCGCTGAGCCCGCCGGCCTCGGGCAGGGGAATATCCGCCCATTCGGCATAGACGCCGCCGGCCGCCTCTTCGATCGACGCGTAGTCCGCGCCGCCCGCCCGTTTCTTTTTGTACCACTCGTTCAAATAGGCCGCGAACAGGGCGTCAAAGTCGATCAGTTTTTGGAGTGTTTTGTTCATAAGTTCCTCTGGTAAAAGGGAATAGGGGGAATTGAGAATTGAGAAGTTAAGGTCGAATTTCCGCAGGAGCAAGCCGGTCGGCGGGTAAGAATGGGAATTTACAATTGACAAATTTCGGTCGAGGTTCAGTAAGGCAGGTTTGTCGGCGGGTAAGAAGCATACAGCATACTAAAAGTTAATTCTTGCGTCAGCATCCGACACTTCTCAATTCTCAATTTTCAATTCTCAATTCCCTTGTCCGACACTTTTCAACTTTCAACTTCTCTTGCCTCTTACCTTTTACCTCCCCCTATCTCAAATTCAATAATTTGAGATAAAGGCGCAGCGTCGTCTGTTTGATGTGGTAAATCTCGCACAGCACGGGCTTATCCCGAAAGATTTTCAACTCGCCGTACTGAAAACTCAAAGCCGCCGCAAGCGCGTCGGAGTTGGTCAGTTTCCCGGACAAGGGCGCGGCCGCCTTTAAAAAATCCTTGAACACCGTCAACAGGCGCGTTTCAAAATCGGCCTCCATGATCGCGAGCGTGGAAAAAGCGTTTATGTAGGCCTGCCGGAACGTTGTCGGCAGGCCGGCCATCGACGCGGGCAACGTAAAACGCACGGTCTTAAACACGTCGTTGACCACCAAATTGACCCGCGCGCTCCGGCGCAAAACCAAATACTCCTGCAAAACGAACTTCTTTAAAAGGGTCATGCAGCCGCGCTCCAAAAACAGTTTTTCCGCCAAACGGTCCCCGAACTCGGTGCCCGCCATTTGGGAAAAGAGTTTCAAGATACAGGCGGTGTTCTCCGTCGTCAACGCCCATCGGATATATTCGCGCGTCCGCTCGTCCTCCAAGGCGATCAGAAACGTTTCGCGCGGCAGGGCGCACAAGCCCACAAGGTACACCGCGCGTTTGCCGCCCTCTTTGGGCTGGACCTGCGGCACATAATGCAACGCCCGCGCGCCCGGCCGCGCGCGGAACCTTTTGGCATACCAACGCGCCACGGTGTCGTCGGGGTTGATTTTCAGCGCGTCCAACGCGAGCCGCCGCGCCTTATCGGCATGGCCGTCGTTGTAAAAGGCGACCGCCGCCAAAATCATGATTTCGGGGTCGAAAATCCCGCGCAGCAATTCGTCGAAGTAATACGCCGCGCGGCGGTGCTCTTTGAGTTCGCACATCGTCATAGCGGCGCGGTACAACTCCGCGTCGCTCCAATCCCCGTCCGCCTCCTCTAATCGTTTTAAGAGGCCTTCCTCGGCGTCCTTGTACTTCAAGGCGCGCGCGACAAGCAGGCGGTTGCAAATCGTAAAGATATTTTCCTTGTCCAGCGCGTCGGCGGCCCCGGTCGTCTCCCACGCCTTTTTATAGCGGTTCAGGGAATACTCGCACATGGCTTTGTTGTTCAGCGCGTCCACGTGGCAGTCCGCCGTTTCGGGGACCGCGGCCAGCATTTCGAGGGCGTGCGCAAATTCGCCGCGCCGCATCAGATTGACGGCCGCGTAGATCATGTTGCGGTGGCTCTCTTTTTTGTCGTAGGCCACGGCAAAGCGCGGGCGTTCCAATTCCTTCGCGTTTTCCTCCAAGGCGTCGGCCAGCGCGTAGAGGTTTTCCAGTTCATCCTCGTCCCGCGCCGCGCTTTCGGCCATGCGGTCGAGGCCGTTCTTTTGCGCGGTATAGGTGCGCTTTAAATAATAGGCCGCCGCTTCCGGGTTGTCCTCCTCCATGAAAATCTGAGTCAGATAGAAGCAGCATTCCAATTCATTTTTGCCGGCCGCCAAAAGACGGAAATATTCGTCGCAAGCCTCCTCGTACAGTTCCATTTCAAAGAACGTTTCGGCCAGCAGCAAACGGTATTCGGCGTCGTCGGGGTCGGCTTTGATCGCGTCGCGCAGGTTGTCGAGCGCGGAAAAATAATCCCCCGCATCGAGGAATTTTTCAGCCTGCCGGAAATAGAACTCCGCGCCGCGCCGGAAATCGATGATTTTTTTCACCGTACTATTTTTATTCATCAGATCAAACCGTTATATTTTGTCCATGTATTTTGGTACAAGTATGGAGGGGAAGTGAGAATTGAGAATTGAGAATTGAAAAGTTATTGTCGAATTTCCGTGAAACAAGCCGGTCGGCGGGTATTTGAATTGAGAATTGAAAATTGAAAATTGAAAAGTTATTGTCGAATTTCCGTCAAGCAAGCCGGTCGGCGGGTATGAAACATACAGCATAATAAAAGTTATTTCTCGCGTCAGCATCCGCACTTCTCACTTCTCCATTCTCAATTCTCACTTCCCTTGTCCGCCGCTTTTCAACTTTCCTCTTCCCCGTCCCCGTCCCCGCTCCAATCCTCGTTCATGATTTCGGCGCGCCGAATCTCCGCCTCGGCGAGTTCGGCGTCGATTTCGTCTTTGACGGCGCGTTTCTCGGCGGCCATGCGCCGCAGGTCGGCGCGGGAGAAATTCTCGGACAGGGGCGTAAACGTCCGCCCCTCGTCGATACTGGAAACCAAACGCACGTTAGCGGCCTTCAAGCGTTTCGCGTTCAGTTCGGCCTCGTCCTGTTTTTTGCGCCAAACGCCGCGGTCTTTGATCGCGCCCTCGACCTTGTCGTTGATGTATTTGTCGAAAACGTACTGCGTGTAAATCGTCCAGATCAGCGCGGTATAGGAAAACCCGAACAGCCCGAAAATGACGATGAAAATTGTCGCCAAGATACCGCTGCCAAAGAAAATGTACAGAATGAAAGGGACCAAACTGATCAGCATAAAGAAAAAGTTCTGCAACAGCATCCCGATCGCGAAAATGAAACTGTTCTTGATCAGGGCCCAAAAACTCATCTTATAGGTTTCGGCCTGCGTGACGTAATACATCACGAAAAAGAGCCCCAGCACAAGCAGCAAAATGACGGACGCGTTGGTCACGATTTTGAGCCACGCGGCGGTATCGGTGATGGGCATCAGCGACAGGTTGAGGATCACGGCGGCGAGCAGGACGGCCACGAGCAGCGCGCCCAATAAAAACTGCGCCGCGTTGCGTTTCAGCCCGCGGAAGAAATCGCGCGAGACCATGATCCCCTCGCCCCACACGAGCAGTTTCAAGACGTGGAACCCGCCCCCGAACCCCATGCCCGCGATCAGAATGAGGGGAATCATGATCAAAACGTACATGATATTATTTTGAAAGACGGCGAGGTCGTGCTGCAACGCGAGGTCGGAAACGGCCAAATACCCCGTCCCGTAATTGGCGGTGTGCGGCAGGTACGCGCCCAGCATTTGCCCTGTCAACATGCCGTTGAGGACAATCCACGCGACCAGCGGCAGGGCGAACAGCAGCATCAGCAGGTTGATTTTGACCAATGCGCCGAACCGCTGCGTAAAAATATCCTTAAAGACCTGCCAACGCGTGCCCGGCAGTTTGGCCTCGGTGAAATCGGGCTGGTTGTCCTTGCCCATAATCCACCGGTACATGAATCCTTTTCTTTGAGCCATAATAGTTCCTTTTAAATTGAGAAGTTAAGGTCGAATTTCCGTAAAGCAGGCCGGTCGGTGGGTATGAAACGCAAAGCAATCCAAACCTTCTTTTTGCGTCGGCACCCGAAACTTTTTTCAATTTTCAATTCTCAATTTTTATTCACAATCCTGTCGAAAAACTCCAAGCCCCACAGCAGCGCGGCCTCGTCGAAATCGAAATCGGTAGCGTGCAGTTTCTTGACCAGCCCGCCCGTGTTCACGCCGAAATTGACGAAACAGCCGGGGACGCGTTGCAGGTATTCCGCAAAATCCTCCGCCCCGAAACGCGGTTCCAACACAGCCAATGGGACGCGGGCTTTCACGGTTTCAACCGCCGCCGCGTCGTTGACTACGGGCGGATATGCCCCGCTTCGGCGGATCTCATAGGTCACGCCCGTTTTCGCGGCGATACCGTCCAGCAAGCCCTTCACTTCCGCAAAGAGCCTGTCCCGCGTTTCGTTCTCGAAATATCGCAGGGTGCTGTGGGCGGCCGCCCGCTCCGCGACCGCGTTGCGCACCGTGCCGCCTTCCGCTTTGCCCGTGTGCAGTAAATTGCGGGGATAACGCTTGACCAATTCCTCCGCGCCCGTTATGTACAGCGCGGCCGCCATCAACGCGTCCTTGCCCGTTCCCCGCTCGGCGCAGTGAACGCCCAAACCCTTAAACTCGACGTCAAATTCCACCATGCCCGCCATGACCGGCCCCGCCGCGCCCGAATACGTACCCGCAGGCAGCGAGGGGTCTACGTGCAAGCCGTAAATTTCGCCCACGCCCTTTAATACGCCGCGTTCGATAAGTTTGGCCGCGCCCCCCGCCCCTTCCTCGGCGGGCTGAAAAATCAATCGTACAGCGCGCGCGGGCGGGCGGTTGCGGAACAGTTCGGCAACGCACAACAACACGGCGGTATGCCCGTCGTGCCCGCAAGCATGCATGACCCCCGGCGTGAGGGACTTATACTCTACATTGTTTTGCTCATGTATGCAAAGCGCGTCGATGTCCGCGCGTAAAGCGATAAGGCCGTTTTGTTCACGGTTTGCCGGCGCGGCGGCAATGTCGGGATTAGTGTCAATATCACTGCCCCCGTTACGGCTCGCGGCGGGGTTATTGTCACCGTCCCCGCCCCCATTGCGGCTCGCGGCGGGAATGTCGAGGACGGCTCCGGTATTTATTTTTTGGGGTTTAAATCCCAGAGACCGCAACGTGCCGAGGATATATCGCTGCGTTTTAAATTCTTTTTCGGACGGCTCCGCCAGCCGGTGCAGTGCGCGCCGATGCTCTTTCAATTTGTCCCGAAATTCCAAAACATGAACGGATAATTCCATTATCCTTTTATTTTAACATACCGCGGGGAATTTGTCCATTAAATTGTTCCCGCAGTTTTCTAAAATGCTTTTGTTTTTCGCAAATAGCCGAAAGCATTCATGTTAATGAACTTAACAATAAATTCTTTTCTGTCGTCGCCGGAATACACTTCGCCGATTTCTTTTAATATCGCGTTAATTTCCTCGTCTATCTATACACCGGTATTCGCAAAGCAGAAATTAAACACCTGCGTTTCGACTTCCTAAAAAACTGCTTTACGTGGACGGGACAAAAACAAAGGCGTCCGTCCGCTCCGTCCCACTGTCCGATTTCCTCATCCATGAATTAAAGGCATAGTTCGCCGCCGGCCGCGATCTGTCCAGAAACTGCAAAAATATTTCGTCGGTGTTTCAGTCCATATGCAAAAAAGCGGGTTTAAAGGGTTTCTGCCTACATTCGCTTCGCCATACCTTTGCAACCCGTTGTCTTGAAAGCGGTATTTCTTTAAAAGTCGTTCAGCAGTGGCTCGGCCATTCCGCTTTTGAAGTTACTGCACAAATACCTATTCACATGTCACTCCTGATTATGCTAAAAAAAGGCGTAACCGTCAAATAGGGATACACAAAAAAAGCCTCCCTAAAAAGCGGGGAGGCTTCGTGAAACCATTAAAGTTTTAATAAACACGTTATGTACTGCGAGAAACCGACGCGTTCCATGGC
>JAISFM010000092.1 GCA_031263605.1 Clostridiales bacterium
CGCGCCCCAAAAAGACCTCCTGCCCGCCTCCAAAATACACCGGCCCCAATTCCGCGCTCATGCCGAACTCCGTGACCATCTTTTTGGCGGTTTCCGTAGCCTTCTTGATGTCGCCCACCGCGCCCGCGCCGATGTCCTTGATGATCAACTCCTCGGCGACGCGCCCGCCCATCGATACCGCAATATCGTCGTTGAACATGTTTTGCGTCATGTGGTTGTCGTCGGTCTCCGGCCGCATCAGCGTGTAGCCGCCGAATTGCCCGCGGCCGATGATGCTGATCTCCTGCACCTTGTTGGCGTGAGGCAGAGTCTCGGCCACAATCGCGTGGCCCGCCTCGTGGTACGCCGTGATCCGTTTGTCCAGTTCCGTCACAAGGCGGCTCTTTTTAGCCGGCCCCATGATGACCTTGTTGATCCCCTCTTGAATGTCCGGCATCGTCAGAGACTTGCGCCCCGCGCGCGCCGCCAAAATCGCCGCCTCGTTCAGCAGGTTCTCGATGTCCGCGCCCGTAAAGCCGATCGTCAAACGCGCTATATTCTTAAAATCAATGTCGGAGCCCATCGGCTTGTTGCGCGCGTGCACCTTCAAAATCAGTTCGCGCCCGCGCACGTCGGGAATGTGCACGTAAATCTGCCGGTCGAAGCGGCCGGGGCGCAGGAGCGCGGGGTCGAGGATGTCCGCGCGGTTCGTCGCCGCCATCACGATGATGCCCTCGTTGGTCTCGAAGCCGTCCATCTGCACCAACAATTGATTCAGCGTCTGCTCGCGCTCGTCGTGGCCGCCGCCCAAGCCCGTGCCGCGCTGGCGGCCGACCGCGTCGATCTCGTCGATGAACACGATGCAGGGCATGTGCTTTTTGGCCTGATCGAACAGGTCGCGCACGCGGGACGCGCCCACGCCCACGAACATCTCCACGAAATCGCTGCCGCTGATCGAAAAGAAAGGCACGTTGGCCTCGCCCGCGACGGCCTTTGCGAACAGCGTTTTGCCGGTGCCGGGAGGGCCGACCAACAGCACGCCCTTCGGAATGCGCGCGCCGAGGTCGGAAAATTTCTGCGGGCTTTTCAGAAACTCGACGATTTCGGAGAGTTCCTCTTTTTCCTCGTCCGCGCCCGCCACGTCGTTGAACTTGATTTTGACGTTGTCGTTGAGTCGCGCCTTGGAGCGGCTGAACGTCATCGCCTGTTTATTGCTGCCGTTCATCGCGCGGAAAATCAATAAAATGCCGCCCACGCTGACCAGCACCAACAGCGCGATGGGCAGATAGTCGAGGAAGCCGCGCGCGTTCAAGTCATTCATGTCGAGGTCAACCGTGTGCGCGTCTTTCAGTTTCCATGCGTAGTCGCCCGTGCCGATCAAGGGACGCGTTTTGGCGTCTTCGGGGTCGGGGTTTGGAATTTGCTTTTCCCCCCAATAGTACAGGCGCGCGCGCGGGTCGTCCTTGCCGTCGGCGGTCTGCGACAAATCGACGGGATTGCCGTTGGCGTCCAGCCCGGCGTTGAACCTGCGGATCAGTTCGGTGACGTCGAAGCGCGAACTGACGTTGACGCTGTAACTCGAACGGGCGGGGAAATCGCTTTCCCTGATCTTGTCCTCGGCCACGGACGCAACGGTCAGCACCTGCGCCTTGTACGAGGTTACGTACACCGCCTTGATCCTGCCGCCGAACAAATCGTCCTCGAATTTGCCTTGGTGGACGGGCGGCTGCGCGGTCAGCGAGATGACAAAAATGACGATCGCGACGATAACCGCCACCACCGCCAAAGCCGAAATGAGCCTTTTTGTGCTAACTTTCATTTACATCCTGTGAAATATAGTATGCGTTTGGACTTCAAATAATATTTTATACTGTTATTTTAACATAATTATCACAATAAGGCAACCGTTTTTGTTCAAGGAAGCGGGGGCAAGTTGTTTTTGCAGGGAATAGTGTCGGTCGGGGTGCGTTTAGTGGTTAGTGGTTAGTGGTTAGTGATTAGTGTCGGTCGGGGAACTTTGCGCGGGTGCAATGTCATTTCGAGCGCAGTCGAGAAATCTCCCACATATTAAAAATGACGAATTTCGGATAAAGGAAATTGCGTCTCAACTCCTGTCATTGCGAGGAGCGCGAAGCGCGACGCGGCAATCTCTACCATACAGGGGAACGCCTCGCGCACAATGTCATTTCGATCGCAGTCGAGAAATCTCCCACCGTTAAAAAATTCTCTCTGCATTGCGCTTTGCCCTTAATTGCGCATTGTGAATTGCCCTGTCATTCCGTTTGATATGTGAATCTCAACCTTTTTCAAATGCAAAATGCAGAATTTCAATGATAAATGACTAATGATTAATTTCGGATAGAGTTCGTTAAGGCGGCATTGCCTGTGGACAAGAAACATAAATCACCCCCAAAGCCCCTTTTTCGACAGGTCAACAATTCTGCATTATCCATTAACTGTGGACTGTGAAAACTTCCCGCCGACCGCGTCCGCCGTCGCCGCCGCGATCGTTTCCGCCAACTTCCAGATGAAATTCAAACGCGCCGCCACCAATTGCTCGCGCGCGGGGAACTCCGTGCCGCCCACGACCGCCGTGATCCCTACGTCGCCGATTTCGGGCAGGTCTTTGTCCACCGCGGCCCCCGGCTTGATCCCCCCGCGCCGGATGCGGATAGCCCCCACGTCGCCGATGCTCCCCAAAGCCGCGTCCACCGCGACGATTTTGCGGCCGGGGTGCGCGCTCAAAATGAAATCGCGGCTTTCGGCGAGGTTCAACGCGGTCACGGGAAATTCCAGCGTCCCATAGACATACGCGCCGATATTGTACTTGTCGGTCAATAAATGCCCCGTCAGCGGCCCCAAGCAGTCCCCCGTCACGCGGTCGCTGCCGATACAGACCAACACGGGGGCTTTGCGCGCGCCGCCCAAAAGAGCCGTCAAACGGCAGCGCAAGCCCAGCCGCGCGTTTTCGTCGTAAATACTGAACGTGTCGTTTTGTGCGTTTCGCATAGGAGTAAAGGTATTGACCGATTGGGGGGATTGTATACCTCGGAAGTGAGAATTGAGAAGTGAGAAGTGAGAAGTTCGGTCGGGTTCCGTAAAGGCAAGCCGCTCATGGGTAAGAAACGTATTAAGTTGAAAATTGAAAGTTGAAAGTTAAAGGACAGGCGTTTGCGCTAAAAAGTTTCCGCTCATGGGTAAGAAACATACAGCATACTCAATGTTATTTCTTGCGACAGGTCAACACTTATCACTTCTCAATTCTCAATTTTCACTTTTAAAGACGGCGTAATATTAAAATTGGATTAGAATGTAAAAAACCGCTTGTCTAACCGACCGAAAATAGGATATAATGTTAGCGTTATGATTTCAACATATATTGACCTTGCCATCGTCGCCTTGATCGTCTTGGGAGCCGTCATCGGGCTGTTCAGAGGGTTCTTTAAAACCCTGCTCAGTTTCTTCGGCACAATCGTGTCGATCATCATCTCGGCCTATTTGGCCTCGTGGTTGGCCGGCATGTTATTGCCCGTCTCGTTCGTCAACGGCATTTTCGGCGAAACGGGCTCCGTCACAACGGGCATCTCGCAGGCCGTCACCAACGTCAGCCCCGATATTTTCGGAGTCCCCCTCGCCCAATTGCCCGGCACTTTGACCGCCGCCCTAACGGAAACGCTGCATTTGCCCGCGGCAATCGCCGACATCATCGTCAACGCCGTCAACGGCCTTGAACTCGCCAAAACCGATTTGACCTTGGGCGCGATCATCGGCCAAGCGTTGTCCTCGGCGATCCTGTGGCTTGTTTGCGCGGTTCTGCTGTTCATCGTGCTGCGCATCGTTCTGGCGATTTTGAAAAGAATATTCAAACGCTTGACCAAAAACAAGCACGTCCGCAAGGTGGATCGGCTGCTCGGGTTTCTCCTCGGCGCGGTCAAGGGCGCGGTCGGCGTCGCGGTCGTGTTCGTCCTGATGTCCTTTGTGATCGGTATGCAGTTCATGGGCAGTTTCAAGGAAAACCTTGAGGGCACGACAATCGGAAAGCCCGTCAGCGATGTCATTTTCAAATGGACGGGCGAGACAATCAATTTAGAAGGCCTGTTGAAAAAAGCGTTCCAAGATAAAATAGACGGCATCAAAGACGGTATTTCGCTCGCCTCGCCGAATGCCAAAAGCGTCCTTGACAAGTTGAACGAGTCCGGCACGGATACCCGCACCGCCGACGACTTTAACGCGATCACCCTGTCGAGCGCGGAAATGCCGATTTCGTTAGGGTCGCTGTACAGCGGCAACCTCAACCTGCACGCCGGCGTCACGGGCGCGCTCCAAATGGGGTTGGGCAACGGCTTCATCGACGGAGATTATGAAACGGCGATGGCGGCGGCCGAAGCGGTCAAACAAGCATACGCCGATCTGTTCGCCAAATACGACGAATATATCGCCCTGTCCCAAACCGAAACCGACGCGGAAGGGCAAAATACGGAAGAAACCGAAGAACAAGGCGCGGAAGGACAAAATACGGAAGAAACCGAAGAACAGGGCACGGAAGGACAAAATACGGAAGAGGCCGAAGAACAAGGCGCGGCAATCGATACAAGCGCATTGAGCGCGATGGAAAAGCAAATCGCCCTTGACACGATGGTCGGGGACATGGTCAACCTGATGGGCGCAATCGGCAGCGCATACGGATACTTTCAACCGATTTTGAATTTGGGTTGAGTACATAAAAACTTTTCCCCGGGCGTCCCCGCAGCGCAAGCCGCCGCAGGGACGCCCGTATTTTTTTCAACGCACAATGCAGAATTTCGGATAAGAGATTATGCGCAATGCCATCCCGACCAACACTATTCCTTATGCTCTGTCTTTCGCCCTCGTTTTTTGGGAGTGTGCAAATAGCGTTGCTATGGGTCATTAGACTTGTAGCGAAATTAACTTGCGGCGGCCTTGCGCGTCTTTTAATTTCGCTACAAGTCTATTGCGAGGAGCGCGAAGCGCAACGCGGCAATCTCTACACGAAACGCACCTTTTTATATAGAGATTGCTTCGTCAGACGCTTTACGCATCCTCCTCGCAATGACCTGCCTTGCCGTGTTTATGAACAACGCGGTTTGTACACTCCCCGTTTTTTTTAAGGCAACTTCAAGCATTCCGTGCTATAATTAAATATAACCCGAACCGAATATCATGAAAGTTCTAATCGCGGACGATGAAAAAACGCTGACCGCCATGCTGACAGAAATTTTGCGGCAAAGCAAAATCGACTGCGACGCCGTGTACAACGGGCGCGACGCGGCCGACTACGCCGCCGCCGCCGACTACGATTTGATAGTTTTGGACGTCATGATGCCCAAAATGAACGGTTTCGAGGCTCTGAAAGAAATCCGCGCCCGTAAAATTTCCACGCCCGTTTTGTTCTTGTCCGCCAAATCCGAAGTCGCCGACAAGGTCGAGGGCTTGAACATCGGCGCGGACGACTATCTCACAAAGCCGTTCGCCGCCGCCGAATTTGTCGCCCGCGTCAAAGCCCTCTCGCGCCGGAAAGCCGCATACACCGGCGACGTTTTGATGTTCGGCGGCCTTGCCTTGGACAAAAACGCCTTCGTTTTGCGCGCGGGCGGGAACGAAATTTCTTTGAGCGGCACCGAATTTAAGATCATGGAACTCCTCATGTCCAATACCGGAACCGTCGTCCGCAAAGAACGCTTGATAGAGAAAGTTTGGGGCTGGGACAACGACGCCGAATACAACAACGCCGAAGTCTACATTTCTTTTTTGCGCAAGAAAATAGCGGCGGTCGGCGGCGGCGCGGCGATCAAATCCATTCGGGGCGTCGGGTACGCTTTAAGCAACAACTCGAATGACTAATGATTAATTGTTGACCTGTCGAAAAAGAGGCTTTGGGGTGTGCTTTACGTTCCTTACCCACAGGCAACGCCGCCTTAACGAACCCTATCCGAAATTAATCATTAATCATTAGTCATTTATCATTGAAGTTCTGTATTTTACATTTGAAAAAGGTTGAGATTCTTCCCATCAAACAGAATGACAGGACAATGCACAATTAAGGGCAAAACGCAATACAGAGAGAATTTTTTAACGGTGGGAGATTTCTCGACTACGCTCGAAATGACATGGGATTGCGCATTCGGAATGAAAGAGGAGAGCGCGCGGGCGTTCCTGTGTTCGGTAGAGATTGTCGCGTCGCGCTTCGCGCTCCTCGCAATGACATGCCGTGTTTATGAGCAATGCGGTTTGTACACGCCCCAATGTTACCCCGACCAACACTAACCACTAATCACTAACACTGAAAGTCCCCGACCGACCCTATCCCCTATTCCCTATTCCCTATTCCCTTATTATAAAGATGATTCGGAAAACAAGGCTGAAATTCTTTTTCGTCACTGCGGCTATCGTCGTGGTGATGGTCTCCGCTTTTTGCGCGGCCGTTTTGGTGAACGCCGCCGCGGGGGACGCGGCGCGCGCGCGGCTGGCGTTGGAAAAGGCGATTCGGGAATACGAAATGCCCCACGCCGGGCAGGGGCGGCCGGGGACTTTCAACGACGCGCGCATATTCGCGGTGAAATTGGACGGGAGCGGCGCGGTTGTCGGCGTCAAATCGGCGGGCTTTTATTCGGAGCCCGACATACTCGCGCACATCGCGGCGATTACGGCCGACGGGGCGGCCTCGGGCAAGATCGGCGACCTGCGGTTTTTGATTGCGGACGCGGACGCGGACGGCGGGAGGATTTTGGCGGCGATCGACACGGGGATCGAAAACGAAAGTTTCCGGCGGCTGACCCCTGTCGTGCTGCTGTCGGGCGGCGGCGGGATTTTGCTTTTGTCGGCCGCCGCGTGGTTCCTGTCCTTTTGGATCGTGAAACCGCTGGCCGCCGGCTTGGAGAAGCAAAAGCGGTTCATCTCGGAGGCGAGCCACGAATTGAAAACGCCGCTGACGGTGATCTCGGCGGGCGCGGAACTCCTGCGGCGGCAAATCGGCGAAAAGGCCGACCGCGCCGCGATGGGCAAATGGCTGGGCGAAATCCAAGCCCAAACCGAACGGATGGCGGCGATGGCCGCCGACCTGCTGTCCCTTTCCAAATTGGACGAGGGCGGGTCGGGCAAAACGCCGGCGGCGTTCGATTTGCCGCGCGCGGTACTCAACGCGGTTCTGCCGTTCGAGGCCGTCGCTTTCGAGCGCGGCAAGGCTTTCCGGTACGACATTCAAACGGGCTTGCCGTACAAAGGCGACCCAAAAGCCGTCGCGCAAGCGGTCGGGATTTTGTGCGACAACGCGCTGAAACATTCGGACGAGGGCGGTACGGTTGAAATCGCGCTGAAAAACCGGAACGGGAGAGCCGTCCTTTCGGTTTCCAACACGGGCGGCGGCGCGGTGAACAAGGCGGAACTCCCCCTGCTGTTCGAGCGGTTTTACCGCGGGGCGGCGGCGCGCGCGGAGACGAACGGCAGCGGCTTGGGCCTCTCCGTTTTAAAGGCTGTAGCGGAAAAGAACAACTGGCGGGTCAAGGTTGAAACAAACGGCGGCGTCATCGCGTTCACGCTCGCGTTTTAGGGGCGAGTGGTTAGCCGGTTAGTGGTTAGCGGTTACCAAAACCTATCATTCCGAATGAAAGGGAATAGAGAATAGTGTCGGTCGGGGTACATTTAGTGGTTAGTGGTTAGTGTCGGTCGGGGAACTTTTCGCGTGATACCTTAATCCGAAATTGTGCATTGTCCTGTCATTTCGAGCGAAGCCGAGAAATCCCCCACCGATTAAAAATTCTCTCTGCATTGCGTTTTGCCCTTAATTGTGAATTGCACTTTCGGATAGGTCTCGTTAAATCGGCATTGCCTGTGGGCAAGAAATATAAATCAACCCAATGCCCCTTTTTCGACAGGTCAACAATTAATCATTAGTCATTTATCATTTATCATTAATGATTCTCCGTCCTTAACACGGACAAGAAACAGGCTCAAAATTCAATACAATTTAAAGGTTGATATGGTATAATTATATTCGAGTTGTTACGAAACGAACTTGCGGCGGCCTTTGTGCGCCTTTTCGTTTCGCAACAACTCTATTGCGTAAACGGATACACAGAATGACAGAACTTTTGCGCTCTTGAAAAGAGTTTAAAGTTTTTTGAAAGGGGTGCGGGGAAAA
>JAISFM010000107.1 GCA_031263605.1 Clostridiales bacterium
CGGGCGGAACTGGGCGGCAAACAATTCGCGCAAGGCGATGTTGTGACCACCATGCTCAAATGCGAAAACGGGGAAACGGTTTTAATCAAACTCGATACTACGCTTCCGCGCCTGTACGACAGGGAACTGACGGTCAGCGGGACGAAAGGTTTTTATAACCAGACGACCAATTCGGTCGTACTCGACAACGGCGCGTTCAACCACGACACGGCGGCGTATAAAGAGGCTTTCGGCAGCCAAGAAAACTATAACGGTTACCTGCCGGGCGTTTGGAAGGATATAACCGAGGAACAGATCGCGGCGGGGCACGGCGGAATGGATTATATCATGCTCAAATATTTCTTCGAGGCGGTAAGGAACCGCGAGGAAATGCCTATCGACGTATACGACGCGGCGGTGTGGATGAGCGTTACGGCCCTTTCGGCACAGTCCATCGCGGATGGCAGCCATCCCGTCGAAATTCCAGATTTTACGCGCGGCGCTTATAAATCCAGGGCGCGAAAGGACGTCGTTTCATTGTTGAAAAAATAAGGCGGGCCGTTTATGGATGCGCTTTAACAGATGTGTAACCGATTAACCTGTAAGACGGGCTCTCAAGCGCGCGGGTACGATTCGTCGTCGTGGATAGTTTCGGTGCCGTAATACAGCGAGTAATTGAAGGTTTTGGTCTTTTGCGCGTTTCGGAAGTCGAGCGGCGATTGGGAATAATACTTTTTGAATATCGAGGAAAAGGAGTGCAGTTTTCGGTATCCGATGCGGTTTGCCACCATGGAAACGGGGATGTTGGTATGCGTCAGCAAGGAGTGCGCCTTTTCCAAGCGGTAACGCGTCAGGACTCCCATTACCGTTTCACCGTAAGTCTGCTTAAAAATTTTTTGCAAATAGGCGGGCGACACGCCGACATGCTCCGCGATAGTTCGAAACGCGATATTTCTATTATAGTTGGCGCGCATAAACGCCACAGCGTTTTGGATGTGCTTATTGCCCGGTTTCCATATTTCATTTTTTTTGCATTGGCTGATTTCAATCAGCAGGCTTTTAAGCAATAATTCGTAGTTTGCCTCGAAAAATTCGTCCGCCCGATTATGCGTTTTGTCGTGCAGAAGGATTAAAAGATCGCTCAATACTTTTTCCACCTTGCGGTTATCCGTCATAATAAACGCGTCGTTGAACGAATTCAGCAGATTTACGGTCGTAGGCAGTCGCCGTACATAGTCGAGCGTCAATAAGAACGATATAAAATCAGGGCTTTTTTGAGAGATATACAATTCCAAAATGCACAACCGCGACGGCATATGGATTTTTAAGATATGATGCGGCACATAAGGCTTGAAAACGATAAACTGTCCCGCCGCCAACGGCACGGTAACGGTATTCCCGTTCGCGTCGGTATATTCGTAATCCAATAAACCTTCGCGCATGTAATTCAGTTCAACCGTATGGTGCGCGTGCATCTCGGGCATGGAAAAATCCAGTCTGTAATTCGTATCAATCAGCGTATTCGGTTTAATGCAGTGCGATAAATTCATTATACCTTAAATTATAAACAAGCGGTGCCGCTTTGTCAAGCGCGGTGCGGCATTTGATTATCGTTAACAGTTTTAAACCCAAAAGCCGCCGAAAGATAGCCCACGAAAATGTCTGCACCGGCCAAGTGCGAGAAGCGGGCAAATAGCGGGTTAATACGGCCATTAGAGCGGTTAAAGGGGCGATTTTTAAAGGGCAGAAAAAAAGCATGCCCGCCGCACGGCGGAGTATCGCGCATGGATGCTATTCTGTTTTCAAGGAGCGAGGATCCGGAGTTTGAATTTATTATATCATGGGATTTGCGCAATGTCAATAGTTTAGTGACCAAACGTTTGAAAGTATTTTCGACAAGGTTCGACATGCCGGATATAAAGGTAAAAGATAAAAGGTAAAAGATAAAAGGTAAAAGATAAAAGGTTGGGATTCTTCACTGCGTTCAAAATGACAGGAGTTTGGGCGCAATAATGTAGGCGATTTCTCTACTGCGCTCGAAATGACATTGTGCGCGGGGCGTTCCCCTGCATCGTAGAGATTGCCGCGTTGCGCTTCGCGCTCCTCGCAATGACCGATAGCAACGCGGATTGTACGCTCTCGATCGCCTCATTATAATCATCGGTTCATGCGCATTACGGTCATTATTGCGCGACTGTAAATCCGACAGGGTATTGACTGATTTGGATGGAGATGCTATAATAGGCATAGAGAGTATGCGCGATATTTCCCCAAGAAAAAAAATGGGTTTGTACACTCTCGGAGAAATGCAAAAAATGAAGAAGGCGGGCAATGCGTAATTTTGAGCGTTTAATCATCGGGGCGGACGCGGCGGGAATCGGCGCGGCGTGTTCGGCGCGTTCGCGGAATACCCTGCTCGTGGACAGAGGCATTGTTTGCGGCCACGACTTTACCGCGGCCTATAAGGCGTATCCGCTCGCATATGCCGAAAGGCCGTCCGCGGAAGGGTCGGAATTGCTCTACGGGTTGCGCAAGGCCAACCTTATTTGCGGCGGCAAAGTAAGCGTGCCGGCGGCGTCGGGCGTGCTCGCGGGATTATTGTTGAAGTCGGGGTGCCGCGTTATGTTCATGACAGAGGTTGTCGGTATCGAGTATTCGGGCGGGGCGTATCGGGTAACGCTGTTTTCCAACGACGGGTTCGAAACGGTGCACGCGGCGGAAATAATAGACGTGACGGCGCAAGGCACGCTGCACGATGGAGCGGGCAAGGTTCGTATTGATAGGTATTGCAATGCCCTGCTGACGAGGCTTTTGGAAACGAAAGAGCCGCGGCCGTCGGATTTCTACACGCTGTATAACTGCCGTTTCCCAAGTGAATATGTATACGGCATACGCGTTTTGGACGGGGAGGAGTACGGCGGCGCGCGCCGGAGGCTGCACGAAACGTGGCGGGCGCATCACAAGGGAGCGTTGCGCGGCTTCGAGTTTGCCGCGCTCGCGTCGGAATTTATGTACGCGTTCCCCGACGCAGGCAAGGACGGCTATTCCGCGAAAATATCCGAGCGACGGATTTGGCATCCGTCGCCGTCGCACGGCGATTTGCTGTCGGCGTTCGAGGGGGGCGCGCGTTTATGCCGCAGAAAATAATTTTGCGCAGCAAGCGGGACGGCGTACTGACCGAAACCGTATATGACAAAGTTCTCGGGCATGTATACGACGTCATTGTCGCGGGTTTGGGTACCGCCGGATCGATTTGCGCGGTCTGCGCCGCGCAGGACGGTTTGGATACACTGGGGTTGGACAGACTGCCCGGGCCGGGCGGACTGGGGGTTTACGGCTGTATTTGGGGGTATTATTTCGGCTTGCCGCACGGCCGTTTCGAGCGCATAGACGCCTTCGCGCGTTCGTTGTATGAACGGGGCTACGCGCTTTCCGAGCCGCGCGGCGGCGACGGCGAAACGGTTTATCATTTAGACGGGGGCAAAGGCCATTCCCTTGGGAAAAACAGGTATATCCACGGCGCGGTTAAAGAATACGCCATAGAGCAAGCCGCGCGAGACGCTGGCTGCGAATTTAAATTCCAAGCGACCGTTTGCGGGTGTTTCACGGAAGGCGGCGCGGTTTGCGGAGTCCGCTATATAAAGGACGGGGCATTTTACGACGCTTTCGGCAAGGTCGTCGTCGACGCGGCGGGCGACGCTTATATAAGCGGGCTTGCCGGCTCGCCTTTGGAATACGGCAGGCGCGCGGACGGGGCTATGATGCGGTACTCGAAGCCTTTCGCCGTTCTTTCCGAAGGGTTGGTGAAGCCGGTATGGTACTCGACGGACAAAACCGAAAAAACGCGCGGCACGGAGGAGATAACCTCGGAATTATTAAGGCTTACGGCGCGTTTCGCGGACAGGGACGGAACGGGCGGGTGGACGGACGAAACCCGTATCGTTTACGAAAGTTCTGTGCCCGGAATCCGCGAATGCGGGCATATAAAACCCGTGTCCCGCTTGACGTTTGAGGAGTACGCGGACGGCGCGGAAACGGACGAGCCGCTGTTTTATGTATTCGCGCCGCTCGATAACGTGAACCCCGATATAGGTTTCGAAACGCGGGCGCACCAGGATTGGGACTTTATATGCGATATGCGCGATTTCGGCTTTACGCTCGGCGTTCCGAAAGAGACGCTGTTCCCCGCGCGCGAGGACGGCGCGCCGATCGCGGGGCTGATTACGATCGGCAGGGGAGCCGGATTTGACCATGACGTTTCGACCGGTTTCCGCATGAAAAAGGATTTCCAGAAAATGGGGGAGGCCGCCGCCGTCCTCGCGGGGAACGCCGTAAGGACGGGGCAGTTCCCGCACGAGGCGCGTTACGCCGACATAAAAGGCGCGCTCCTTTCGGAAGGCTGCCTCAATAAGAAAAACAGAATCGGTTTGGCGCGTCTGTGGGAAGCGGGCGCGGGCGGGGAGCGGGGCGATAAAACGGCAAGGCTTCCCGCGGACGGTCGCGAAGTCGCCGCGCTGCTTGAATCCGATGCGCCGGGATTGGCGTATTGGGCAATTCGTGTGTCGCGCGGACGGCTGTTTACGGGCGACGTTCGCGCGCGCGCCGAAGCCGCCGGGCGTTGGCGCGCGCACTATGCCGTCGCGGCCGCGCTGGCGGGGGACGCGGCGGCGAGGGCTTTGTCGGAACTGCTGTGCGAGGCCTTGCGCGAACGCGGCGCGGGCGGGTTCAATCC
>JAISFM010000297.1 GCA_031263605.1 Clostridiales bacterium
CCAACAGATACTCCAATCTCAAATCCGACCAGCACGCGCCGAACCCGCCCGCGCCGTCGTCGCCGTAAATCTTGACGAATAAAACGCCCGTATTCGTGCCGAAACCCGCGGCCGCGCTCAAATCATAGGTGAACAATGATTGGCCGCGCCCGCCCCCGTCGCGGGTATAATTTACGTCGAGAATATTGATCCAATCGATATCGTCAAACGACACGTCCAATAAAATATAGTTGCCCCAAATCTCGACGCCCAAATCGAGCGCGGTCAGCGCGTAATCCCCGCCGCCGCCCAAATCGAACGCGTAAACCGCATAGGCCCCCGCGGAATTGATAAACCAAAATTCGCCGTCGTTCCAATTGCCGATACTTCCCGATACGCTGCAAGTGTAATCTCCGTCCGCCGGGCTCAAATCCGCCGTATCCAATTCGAGCGTCGCGCGATCCTCCGTCGGCACAGTAGGCTTTTCAATCGGCGCGGGATCGGGATAGCCCTCGATTTCGAGGCCGCCGTCCAACAGATACTCCAATCTCAAATCCGACCAGCACGCGCCGAACCCGCCCGCGCCGTCGTCGCCGTAAATCTTGACGAATAAGACGCCCGTATTCGCGCCGAAACCCGCGGCCGCGCTCAAATCATAGGTGGACCATGATTGGCCGCGCCCGCCCCCGTCGCGGGCAGAATCCACGTCGAGAAGATTGATCCAAACGATACCGTCAAACGACGCGTCCAATAAAATATAGTTGCCCCAAATCTCGACGCCCAAATCGAGCGCGGTCAGCGCGTAATCCCCGCCGTTGCCCAAATCGAACGCGTAAACCGCATAGGCACCCTCGGAATTGATGAACCGGAAACTATCGGCCGAACCGCCGAAATTTCCCGACTTGTCGTACAGATACGTTCCGTCCGCCGGGCTCAAAGCCGCCGCGTCCTGCTCGATCAATTTCTTGTCCGAGACATAAACATACTCGATCCCCGCGACTGCCGCTTCGTCGCCGCTTTCGGTGTCGTAGGCGACATAGAAATCATACAGGATCGTGTTGCCGTCCGCCCGACCGCTTTTCCCCGCGAATTTAACGTACAGTTTGCCGTCGTTGGCCGCAAAGCCGGAAATACCGCTCAAATCGCGGATCAGTTCCGAGGGCGTATAACTGCCTTCGTCGGTCGCGAGGATTTCCGCCCATGCCGAGCCGTCCAAAGAAACATAAACGTATTGATAAACGCCCGCGATTGTCAATTTCAATTCGCCGCCCGCCAGAGGTTCGCCGAAATCCAATGCGTAAATAAACGAACCGCCGTCGCCGTTGTTGTAGCGGTAATAGGGTTCGTCACTCCACAAAGCGGAACCGTCGTTGAAGTGCAAATAATCGTCCGCGTCCGTATCGCCGGGTTTAAAAGCAAAGGAAAACGCGTAATCGGACATATAGGGCACCGGCACGGGCGCGGCATACGCGCCTTCGCTAACTGGCGCATAGCAAAGTTCAAAGCCGATCACCGTGGGCCCGTTCCCCGCCGCGGGCGCGGGATCGGTGAACCGGACGAATAACTTGCCGTCGTTGCCCGCGAAAGCCGCGGGCGCAAGCCTTTTGAGATCCAGGCAAACAATCGCCCTTTGCAGCGCGGTTTTCGTGTAAACGGCGACGTAATCCTTGCCGTCAAAGGATGCTTCTATTTTAACGCGGTTGTTGACGTCCAATTTCAGGACGGCCTCGTCCATTGCGCCGCCCGCGTCGAGCGCGTAGGTGAACGACGCGTCGGCGGCCGCCGCATAGCGGGCGTGTTTGCCGTTCAGTTCGCCGTGTTCCGCCGTAAAGTCGAAAATGCCCGTATTTTGGGACGCGTACAGGAATTGTGTTTCGGCGTCCGTCCCGGGCGTCAGCGGGAACGCGCGGAGATCCGCGAACGGGTCGCCGGAAACGGGCCTGTACAGCGAAGGGTCGGATAAGGTATAGTAAAAACCGACTGAAAAAATATCCGCGCCGTAGCCGCCGTCGCCGGGTTCGACGTCTATGCTGCGGAAGCGCACGTACAGCGTCCCCGCGTTGTCGGCAAAGGACAATTTCCCGCCCTGCCCCGTCAATTTCTCTTGCAGGTCGATTTCGGCGGTGAACCGCGAACTGTCCTTGGCAAAGGACGTGAACACCTCGGTGAACGCCGCGTTGTCATAAGAGACCTCGGCGACCGTGCGGAAAGCGTAGTCGAACGTCAGCAGCGCGGCGTTAAACTTGCCGCCCGCGTCAAACACGTAGGTAAAGTAGCCGCCGACGTTCTTTTCGTCCAGACGGTCCGGCCCCCAGTCGGCCGACCGGTGCGGGCCCGCCCATACGTCGGTGCCGAAACTCTCGTATAAAAACGCCGTTTCTTGCTCGGATACGACGCCGAATTCCGTGCCGCACCAGACCTCGACGTCAAAATAAGCCGACAAATCGGCCGCGGCCTTGTACCGCACATCTACCCGCTTCGCCCCCGTCGCGGACGTATCGACCGCCGACAGTTCGTATTCGGCGGGCGCGAGCACGCGCTTCGACCCGTCGTCGTAAACGGCCTTGACGATCAGGCCGCCGGCATCGAACGTTTCATTCAAAAAGAACCGCGTCCGCGCGGGCGGACTGGCGACCTCGATTCCGGCTATCACCGCTTCGGGCGGCGGCAAAGTGTCTGTTTTTTTGCCGCACGCAGACAAAACCAGCGCGGCCGACAGCGCGGCGAGCAAGGCCGCCGCCGCAAAAGCCGTTTTGAGAAGTCGTTTGTTTCGTGGATTTTTCATGATTCCTTACCTTTCCTTTTATTTTTTCTTTATGATTTTTTGCTCTCGTAGGTCTTAATTCCCGCGATCAGTTGGTTGGGCGTTACAAACTCATAGGCGGACGAATGCGCGCCCGCTCGAATCGCCCCGATCGCGTCGGGCACCATCGACACGCCTACGCCCCACGCGTCCACGTCGAACAACAAAAAGAGCGGCTTGTCGGCGGCCAGTTTCTGCGCGCGGAAATGTTCCAGCACCTTGACAATTTCGTCCGGCGTGTCCACGCCGCCGTAGGACTCGATCCCGTCCTTTGCGAACCAGTTGCCCAATTTTTCGATCGTCAGCATACCGTTGACAAACTCGTAATTGCCCGTCAGCGAGTTGTGCCCGCGGAACATCGCTTGCGGTTTGATCACGTCCGCGTAGCGCGCGATTACGCCGTAGTCGTCCCCGACCAATTCGTTGGCGCGGCCGCCCTGTCCGGCCTTGTCCAAATCCCAATACTCCATGACGTCCAAACCGGCTTTTTTGAGTTCGAGCGCGGAGATTTTCAGGAAATTCTCGCGCGAACGTTCGGGCATCTTGCTCGCATAGATATAACTGATCCCGCTGGCCGCCTGAATAAAATTGTCCCGCGGGGACTTGGTCTCGTAGTACCACCGCATAATCAGCGGGTTGCAGACCGCGAAAGTGCAGTCAAACGACCAGCCCATCGGGAAATCCCCGCCCGCCGCCGCGTAGCCCTGCTGCCGCCACGCGAAGTTGCCGATATTGCTGCCCGCCGTGAAGTGCCACGCATCCCCGTCGGACATCACGAACGCGGCGTAAATCTTACCGTTTTCCGCCTCGTACGAGGCGGGCATTTCGCCGTTGACCGGCGTTTCGCGCGAGTATTCGGGGAACGCGCCGAAAACAGAGCCGTTGCCGTACCCCCAATCGATCGCCAAGAGGAATTTACCCGCCTTGCTGAGCGTATGGACGAACACGCCCTCCATCGCCATGTCGGCCCAGCCGCACACCGGCGTGCAGTCGGGGAATTGGTCGAGGATTTTCTTTTGATACGCCTCGCCCGCTTCCAAAAAGTCATAGCCTGCGTTGTAAATCAATCCGTCCGTGGCGACGGCGAGATCGTAATAGTTGGGCAGAAATTCCCCGCCCTGCTCGCGGTAGCGCGGCACCGCGATGTACACGATCGTCCGGTTGGAACCGGCGACCATGTTGTCGGCGATCCAGTTGTTGATCGTCAGATAATTGGCTTTGTCCTTGCCCGCCGCGTCCTTGCCGGACAGGTTCATGTATTCCAAAACGTTGACCCGCGGCAAGGTATAGCCCTCGGCTTCGAGTTGGTCGGCCAAAAGCGGGCTGACCGCAATCCCCTTGTTGCGCCCCGCCAGCATGGCCGCGACGTTGATCGCGTCGTTGAATTTCAACTCAGACGGAAAGACGAACATCCTCTCGACCTCGTCCTTGTATTTATTGAAAATCGTCCAGAAGGCAGTCGCCGTCTTGTGCGCGGGCGAAGCGTCGAGCGGCAGGGTTTTTAAGGCCACGTCGCCGTAAACCTGTAAAATTTCCTGCCGTTTGGCTTCCACGTCCACGCCCATGGAACTCCACGGCGCGGTCACATAGACGCGGGGCCGCGTCTTGTTGACGAGGCCTTGCAGGACGATCGCGGACAGCATGTTGTGCCCTGTGTTCAACCCTTGGACGAAGTCCACTCTGTCAATCTCGGCCGCGGGCGTTTCCAGGTTGAAATTCACCTTCTCGAACACCTCGACGTCCTTGGACAGCAACGGCTCCTGTTTTTTGCCGCACGCGAACAGCGACGGCGCAAGCAGCGTCGCGACCAGCAGAAAAATCACCGATTTTTTCATGGCTTGCCCTCCTTGAATATTCTTTTCGTTGCGCCCGTTTTTTCGACGACCTTTCGGGCGTCGAAAAAA
>JAISFM010000056.1 GCA_031263605.1 Clostridiales bacterium
CCCCCCCCCCCCCCGAAAAAAATGCTGTTAATCGACGAATTAAAAACATCTATCGCCGAAACCGAACGCCTTATCGCGGAAACGGGTCAAAAATTAGACTTGCCGAAATTGCAAGCCGAACTTGCCGACTTGAAAAAGAAACAGGAAGCCCCCGATTTCTTTGCGGACATGGCGGCGGCGCAGCGGGTCAACAAACGGGCTTCCGATTTGGAAACCGAGATCGGCGAATACGGGCGGTTGAACGCGCAGGTCAAGGATTTGCGCGATTTTTTGGCGTTGGCCGAGGCCGAGAACGACGGAAAGGCGATGGGGGACGTCGAAACGGAATTGCGGGCGTTGGGCGCGGAGGCGGAAAAACTGTATTTATCGACGATGCTGTCCGGCGAATACGACCGGCGCGACGCGATAGTGACGGTGCATTCGGGCGCGGGCGGCACCGAAAGTTGCGATTGGGCGGACATGCTGTACCGCATGTACGGCCGCTGGTGCGAGCGCGCGGGGTACAAAACGAAACTGCTTGACTTTCAGGACGGTGACGGCGCGGGGCTGAAAAGCGCGACCTTTGCCGTGACGGGGGTCAACGCCTACGGCTATTTAAAGGCGGAAAAGGGCGTGCACCGTTTGGTGCGCATATCGCCGTTCGACGCGAACAAGCGGCGGCACACTTCTTTCGCGTCGGTTGAAGTGATGCCCGAAATCGAGAACGACACGGAGATTGAAATCCGGGGCGAGGATTTGAAAATCGACACCTACCGTTCGTCGGGGGCGGGCGGCCAGCACGTCAACAAGACGGAGAGCGCGATCCGCATCACGCACCTCCCGACGGGGCTTGTGGCGGCGTGCCAGAACGAGCGCAGCCAAATTCAGAACCGCGAAACGGCGATGAAGATGCTTCGTTCCCGCCTCATCGAGTTAAAGGAGCGCGAGAACACGGAGCGCGCGGCGGGGATCAAGGGCGAGATAAAAAGGATCGAGTGGGGCAGCCAGATCCGCAGTTACGTCTTTTGCCCGTACACGATGGTCAAGGATCACCGCACAGGCTACGAGACCTCCGACGTAGCGGGCGTAATGGACGGCGGCCTGGACGCGTTTATATTTGAATATCTCAAAAAAATTTAAGATAGTGTTTGTTGTGCTTATTGTGAATGCGCGGGGGAAACTTTTTGAAAAAAGTTTCCCCCGCGCCCCGTTCAAAAACTTTCAACAATGGATAGAGAGCATTGCGCGAAAACCGTTAAAAATACCCCGCCGAAAAATATTTTAAAAAATTTAATGCAAAAATCCGCCCCGAGTATGATATAATAATACTGCGACAATAAATTTCGGGAGGATATTAAAATGCGTTCGTCCAACATTGCGATCCGCAACCTGCAACGGTTGCAGTCCGGGGATTGGGATCCGGCCAACGCCGCCACGTACAAGGGCGTAGCCAAAAAAGCAATTTTGCTTGTCGGCATTACGATTTTCGCGGCGGTCCTCAGCGCGGCGTTGCTGTTCACCTATCCGGGCATCGAATTGGTTTTACTGATAGTATCGATTCCCACAACGCTGATCGCTATGCTCGTCATGGTGTTCGCGCCCCAAACCGTCAAGGTCACGGGTACAATCTATTTGATTGCCGAGGGCATTATGGTGGGCGCGGTTTCGGCGGTGGTCGGCGCGGAATACGGCGGGGTAGTGCTGGCGGCTTTGCTGTCCACGTTCGGCGTGTTCGGGGTCATGATGACCTTGTACGCGACGGGCATAGTCAAGGTAAGCCAAAAATTCAAAAGTTTCATGATAACCGCGCTGCTTGCCTTTATCATAGTCAATTTGCTGACGTCCCTTGCCGGGCTGATTTTCCCGGGCGTGCGGGCGTTGTTCTACGGCGCGGGCGGCGAGGCCACGCTGCTGTCGATCGGCGTATCCGTCATAATGGTTTTGTTCGCGAGTTTCTTTATTTTGGTCGATTTGTCCAATATCGACGAATTAGTCCGCGGCGGTTTCGACAAGAAATACGAATGGAACGCCGCGTTCGGCCTTACGGTTACCCTGCTCTGGCTGTATTTAGAGTTTTTGCGCCTGTTTAGCAAAATCGCCTCGCGCCGCAGATAGTTTAAAGGTATGCGGCAAGTACAGGGAATTAGGGAATAAGTAAGATGCAAGATGTTATGTAAGGCGCAAGATGTTATGTAAGATGTAAGATGTAAGATGGAAGATGGGCGGTCGCGCGTTTCTCGCGCGGGAATAAGGTTGCCACGGAACCGCGCATAAGTCCTGTCATTCTGTTTGCCGTGAAGACTCCCAACCGAATGCGCTCTTATGTCATGTCAAGATGCGCTCTTATGTCATTTCGAGCGAAGCCGAGAAATCGCCCACCGCTGAGAAATTCCCATCCTTTGGCGGCGGGGTGGTTGCGCCCAATATCCCCGACAATATTTTTTATCTATTCCCTATCCACTATTCCCTATCCCCTTTAAAATTGTTATGTTTGAAAAGAAAATATTGATCATCGTTGACTACCAAACCGACTTTGTAACGGGCTCGTTGAAGGTTCCGGGCGCGGCCGCCCTTGAAAGCGGCATCGCGGAGCGCGTCGAAAAGGCCTATGCCGACGGCGACAAGGTGGTCTTTTTAAAGGACACGCACCCGAAAAGTTACCTGCAAACGCGGGAAGGGCGTTGTTTGCCCGTCGGGCATTGCATAATCGGCACCGAAGGGCATGAATTGTACGGCAAGGTCAAGGCTCTTGAAAACCGGCACGGCAGTTCGACGCTTGATAAATTGCAGTTCGGCTGTTTGGACATTCCCCGCTTGCTGCGCGGCGAGCAAATCCGCCCGGCCGAGTTCGTTTTGGCCGGCCTTGCCACCGAAATATGCGTGATTTCCAACGCCCTCATTTTAAAGGCGCAGTTCCGCGAAGTCCCCGTTAAAATCGAATCCGCCCTCTGCGCCGGCCTGACCCCCGAGGGGCAAGAGGCCGCGCTGGCGGTCGCAAGGGCCTGTCAGGTGGAGATTGTTTAATTGAGAATTGAGAATTGAGAATTGAGAAGTTAAGGACGAAGTAGGAAGGACGAAGGACGAAGTGCGGTCGGAGTTTCCGTCAAGCGGGCGAGGCGGGGGAAGTGATTAGCGTCGGATAAGAGGGCTATGTAAGATGTATAAGGACTATGTAAGATGGAAGAGGGAAGATGGAAAAGGACTATGTAAGATGTAAGATGGAAGAGGGAAGATGGGTTGTCGCGCGTTTCTCGCGCGGGGGTAGTATTGTCGTTCCGGCAAAACATGTCATTCTGTTTGATGTGAAGAATCCCAACCTCTGAAAAATTCCCCTCCCTCGGAGGGGTGCCGCCAAAGGCGGCGGGGTGGATGCGCCCAATTATCCCCGACAATATCTTTTACCTCTTACCTCTTACCTCTTACCTTTTATCTCTCTATTTGTCGTTTGTTTTTGTTTTTTTACGCGCGGGTTTCCTTTTTCTTCGCGCAACGCTTGCTTTTCCGTTAAAAATTGTTTATACTATTATAATGAAGTATTTCGGAACCGACGGGATACGCGGTCTGTACGGCGAAAGTTTGACCGAGGACGTAGCGTATCGGGCGGGACGGGCTGTCGCGGCGCATTTCAAAAGCGGCAAAGTCGTGTTGGGACGGGATACCAGAACCAGCGGCGAAAGCCTCGCGCATGCCGCCGCGCGGGGCCTCGCGGACGGCGGGCTGGACGTTTTGGACGCCGGCATCGCCCCTACGCCCGCCGTTTCATATCTGACCGACAGTCTGCAAGCCGCTGCCGGCGTCATGATCTCCGCGTCGCATAACCCGCCCGAATACAACGGCATAAAGGTATTCGGGGCGCGGGGACGCAAATTGACAGAGGAACAGGAAACCGCCGTCGAAGCCTTTATGAACGGCGCGGGCGGCTTTAAATACGCAAGCGCGGCGACAGTAAAAGACAGCGCGGACGGTTTTCGACAAACCGCAAGCGCGGCGACAGTAAAAGACAGCGCGGACGGTTTTCAACAAACCGTAAACGCGGGGGCAATAAAAGACAGCGCGGGCGGTTTTCAACAAACCTTCAATACGGCGGCGGTAAAAGGCGGCGCGGGGGCAATCCGGCGGGACGGCGCGCTTTTGGAAAGGTACGTCGCGCATATCGTCGGGCAATTCGATTTTTCGGGCGTGAAAGGGGCGGAAATCGCGTTGGACTGCGGGTTCGGCGCGGCGGGCGGGGCCGCGCCCGAGGTGTTCCGGCGTTTGGGCTTTAAGCCGAAAGCCTTGCATTGCGAGCCGCGCGGGCGCGAAATCAATCGGGATTGCGGCGCGCTGCACCCCGAAAACATCGGGCGGCAAATGGGCGGCGCGGTTTTCGGCTTTGCGTTCGACGGCGACGCGGACAGGCTGTCGGTCAATTGCAAGGGCGGGGAAATCGACGGCGACAGCGTGCTGTACAACCTGTCGCGAGCGATGGCGTTAAAGGACAATGTCGTCGTCGGCACGGTTTTGAACAACCTCGCGCTCGAAACGACGCTGGCGCGGGACGGCAAGAAACTGATCCGCACGGACGTGGGCGACAAATACATCAGCGCGCTGATGTTCGAGCGCGGCTATAATTTGGGCGGCGAGCAGAGCGGGCATTTCATCATCGCGCCCGACGCGCAGACGGGCGACGGCATTTTGGCGGCTCTGTGGTTTATGCGGTCGCTGTATACGGGCGGCGGTTTCCGGGAACCGGAACGGCTGGCGCTGTACGCGCAGGGCTCTATTTCCGAGTTGGCGGGCAAAGAGGTTTTGGACGACCCGGGTTTTCGGGCGTTGATCGACAAGCATTCCCGCCTGTTCGGCGGGAACGGCCGCATATTGGTGCGTATGTCAGGCACGGAGCCCAAAGCGCGGGTCATGGCCGAGGGCGCGGACGAGGCGCGGGTGAGAGAGGCGTTGGAGGCGGCGCGGGAATACATACGGCAATGGAATTGAGAATTGAGAATTGAGAATTGAAAAGTGTCGGACCTGTCGCAATCGAAACTTTTGTTATGCTTTGCGTTTCTTGCCCGCCGGCCGGCTTGCTTGACGGAAATTCGACAATAACTTTTCAATCGGCAATGGAATTGAGAATTGAGAATTGAAAATTGAGAATTGAAAAGTGTCGGACCTGTCGCAATCGAAACTTTTGTTATGCTTTGCGTTTCTTGCCCGCCGGCCGGCTTGCTTTACGATAATCGACCTTAACTTTTCAATTTTCAATTTTCAATTTTCAATTCCAAAAACGGAGAGTAATATGAAAGAAATATCATTCGGGACCCTATTCAAGGCGTTGTTGCGGAAGTGGCTGCTGATCGGCTTGTGCGCTGCGGCGGGGCTGTTTTTGATGGCGTTTTACGCGCTGCTCAACCAGAACTTGACCGAAAATTTGTACAAAAAAGAGGTGACCGTCGCGCTGTACTACGGCAAAACCGACAAGGCCGAAAGCAATTTGTTGGACGTCGTGTATTCCTATTTGAGCAGCGACGGCTATCGGTACGCGATTTACAACGCCGTAAAGGACACCGTGCTGCAACGCTCCGAATACAAAAAACTGGAAACGAATAACGCGCAGGAAACGGAAAAACGGCAAAGCGCGTTGTTTTTCCGCCGGCTGACGATTTCGATCGAGAAAATCAACCCGAGAATGGATCTGTACGCGATCGATTACGAGGAAGCCGCCGCCGCGCTGATTTTGAATCAAGCCCTCACACAGGCGCAGAATTGGATGAAGGATTTCGCGGACACCTTTAACAACAAGGAACGGGAAGAGGTTTCCACCGCCGCCAACAAGGAACGGACGGATGCTTCCCCCGTCGCGGACGACTCGGCGGCATCCGCCTCCGGGGACGCGCTGATCATCAGCGTGTTCGACAACGGCGAGATGTTGAGCATTTTCCCCGAGGATTACAGGGTGGACGGCGTGGTCACCGCCGTGAACAGGGTCGGCACGGTGGTCGTCGGCGGCGTGGCCGGCTTGATTGCCGGCGCGCTGATCGCCCTCGCCCTTTATTTCTTTAACGGCAAACTCAATTCGGCGAACATGCTCGACCACATGGGCATTCCGTTTATCGCCCGCGTACGGAACCGCGAGACGGAAGGCGCGTGGGCGGAGGCCGCCGTCAAACTGCAATTCCTTCCCGAGTTCAATCCGGCCGCGGCCGGCGGGGACGGCGGGGAAACGTCCGCGCCGCCCATGCCCGCGAAACGGCACGAGGGGCCGGAAACGCTGGTCATGCTCTCGTTCGGGAACGGCGGTTTGGCGCAACAGGTGGCGGACGGCGTAAAGGCCGAACTCGGCGAGGAGGGCGAGGGCTTGACCCTGATCGGCGGGACGGCGGGGAAAAATTACGGCTTTGTGCGGGCGGCGGCGAAAACGGGCGGCGTGGTGTTCTGTTTGGACGGCAAGGCCGACCGCGTGAAGGCGGTCAAGGCCGCCAAGGCGATTTTGGACGCGTCGGGCGTTCCGGTGCGCGGAGGCATTATAGTTGAGCCGGGCGGCGGCTTTATCATTTAACGGCATATATGCGTCGCGATACTTTGTCAAGCATCGAATTTCATCGGGTCACGTAGGAGGACTACGCTCCCCTCTGAAATTCTCGTTTTCCTCGTCTCGCTCGCATCTATGCCGTTAAATGGCCGTCAAGCAGGCGAAAAGGACAGGCGCACCTTTGCAGATAATGGAACGGAACGACGGGTCATTAGACTTGTTGCGAAATTAACTTGCGGCAGCCTTGCGCGTCTTTTTGACAAACTTTGATAAAAATTTTGATAGTAGCGTTGCTACAATCATCAATTTTTATCTTTGTTTGTCGCAAAAATCCATCGCAATTCCGCTCGCCTGTTAATTTCGCAACAAGTCTATTGCGAGGAGCGAAGGAAATGAGCGACGAAGCAATCTCTATAAAAAGTGAAACGCGCCTTTGCAGATAGAGATTGCCACGTCGCGCTTCGCGCTCCTCGCAATGACATAACAAGCGGTTGAGATTCTTCACTGCGTTCAGAATGACAACTTTTATATCATGCGCAAGAAACGCTTGACCGACACTAACCGCTGATAAAAATGCATAAAAATTTTTGAAAAGGGCGCGGGGACAACTTTTTATAAAAAGTTTTCCCCGCAAATAAAACCAAACCAAAACGCAAAAAAATGAAACGCGAGAAAAGAAACAAAAACAACGCAAGGTTCAATAAAATCGCCGGGTTCCTGCTCGATTTGGCGGTCTGCGTTTTCGCGTTTATCGTGACCGTCCTCTTTTCCAACAAATTCCTGTCGGAGATTTTCAGTTGGGAAAGCGCGGTGTCGCTGCTGTTCGCGGCGGGGTTCGTGCTGCTCTCTATGTTCGCGCTCGACTGCTATTCGGGCTTGCGCAAGTACGCGGGGCGCGTGGACATCGTGCGCGTCATCGTGGCGCACTTCATTTCGGCCGCCCTGCTCGGGCTGCTGGACGTGATCCCCTTTATCCGCGACTATTCGTTTTTCGGCGATTTGAACTTCATCGGGTTCTTTACGCTGACGAGCATTTTCTTTGCGTTCACCGCGCGGTTCCTGCCGTGGTTCGTCAACTACCTGCGGCACATCAACGCCCGCATACAGCCGGACTCCGCGCTGCAAAAAACGCTGATCATCGGCGCGGGCTATACCGGCGCGTACGCGATCAACCGCTTTATCAACAACACCGATTTGGGCATCCTGCCCGTCGCCGTCATCGACGACGACGCGGACAAGCACGCTATGACGCTCTCGGGCGTGCGCGTCGTCGGCGGCCGCGACGCTTTGGCCGAAACCGTCCGCAAGTTCGGGGTCGAGATGATCGTCATCGCGATTCACCATATCAAACGCTCCGAATTGAAATCGCTGTACGAGAGTTGCCGCGCTTTGGGCGTGCCCGTCAAACTGATGCCGCCGATCAGCGACGACGTGGCCGGCAAGGAAATCAAACTGGCGGACATCCAAATCGAGGAACTGCTCGGCCGCGACGAGTTCAAAATCAAGCAGGAGTTGGTGGACTCCTGCGTAAAGGGCAAAACCGTGCTGGTCACGGGCGGCGCGGGCTCGATCGGCGGCGAGTTGTGCCGGCAGGCGTTGAAATTCGACTGCCGCCGCTTGATCGTGCTGGACGCGTGGGAAAACGGGCTGTTCGAGTTGGACAACGAACTTGCCAAAAAATACAAGGGGCGGTACACGGTGGTCGTGGGCAACATCCGCGACGAGAACAAATTAAAGAGCGTGTTCGAGGCCTATAAGCCGCAAACCGTGTTCCACGCCGCCGCCTATAAACACGTGCCGATGATGGAGCACAGCCCCGTCGAGGCGATCAAGACCAACGTGTTCGGGACTCTGAACGTCGTCAAGAGTTGCATCGCGGGCGGCGCGGAAAAACTGATTTCGATTTCCACGGACAAGGCGGTCAACCCCGCCAACATCATGGGCGCGACGAAACGGATCGCCGAGATGGTCATTCAGGCCTACGGCAAGGAATCGGGCGTCAAAATGGCGGCCGTGCGGTTCGGGAACGTGGTCGGGTCGAGCGGCAGCGCGATCCCGATCTTTTTAAAGCAGATCTCCGAGGGCGGGCCGGTCACGGTCACGCACAGGGACATCAAACGGTACTTCATGACGATCCCCGAGGCGGTCAGTTTGGTGTTGCAGGCGGGGGCGTTCGCCGAGATGGGCGAGGTGTTCGTGCTGGACATGGGCGAGCCGGTCGAAATCTATACGCTGGCGGAGGATTTGATCCGGCTGTCGGGCTATAAGCCGCACGAGGACATCGAAATCGAAATCACGGGTTTGCGCCCCGGCGAGAAACTGTTCGAGGAGTTGCGGTTCGACGACGAGACGCACGAGCCTACGCGGCACGAGGGCATTTTCGTCAACAAGTTGCAGGGGATCGGCGGCGCGTGGCTGGCCGGGCGTTTGCGGGCGTTGCGCGAGCGCGTGGACGCCGAGGACGCGGAGGGGACGGAAAGGGCGATTTTCGAGACCGTGCCGAGCGCGTACAGGGTTAAGGCTGAATAAATGCACAATGCACAATGCACGATGCACAATGCACAATGCACAATTGTTGACCTGTCGAAAAAGGAACGTTCGGCGCGTTTTATGTTTCTTGCCCACAGGCAATATTAAATGCAGAATGCAGAATGCAAAATGCAGAATTGCGGATAGGGTTCATGAAAGCGGTATTGTTTGCGGGCAAGAAACGTAAAGTATATTCAAAGGTTCTTATTCGACAGGTCAACAATTGTGCATTGTGCATTGTGAATTGTGCATTATCCTTAATTGTGCATTGTGAATTGTGCATTTAAAAAGCATTGGCAAAAGGGACAAAAGCGGTAGATGAGTATAATCGAAGCGATATTTTTGGGCTTGCTGCAAGGGCTGACGGAGTTTTTCCCCGTGTCCAGCAGCGGCCATCTCGTGCTGTTTCAGGATATTTTAGGCATCGAAAGTTCCATGACGTTCGATATCATGCTGCATGTCGGAACGCTGATTTCGATTTTCGCCGTGTTTTGGCGCGAAATCCTCGGCCTGTTCAAACCGCCCTTTAACCGTTTGATTATGCTGGCCGTCGCGTCTGTCCCCGCCGCCGTTCTCGGCTTTTTTGTCAACGATTGGGTCGAGGGGTTTTTCGGGGAAGGGACTTATTTGCCCTTTTTCTTTTTGGCGACCGCGGCGGTCTTGCTCGCGGCCGACGTCGTTGGCCGCATACGGAAAAAACCCGGAACGCCCGTGGGCATCGTCCGCGCCGTTATCATAGGCGTTGCGCAAGCGGCGGCGATTTTTCCGGGCTTGTCGCGCAGCGGCATGACGATTTCGGCGGGGATCGTGAGCGGCGCGGAACGGGACAAGGCGGCGCGGTTTTCCTTTCTTTTGAGCGTCCCCATCATCGCGGGTTCGGCCCTGTTTTCCGTTCTGAAAGGCGGGCTGTCGGACGGGAACGTCGGCATGTCCGCGATGGCCGTGGGCATACTCATGGCGGCCGCGTCGGGGTTTTTGGCTCTGAAACTGATGTTAAAAGCCGTTTCCAAAAACAATTACAGATGGTTCGCGCTGTATATGCTGGCGTTGTCGGCGGTGACGTTCGTGAACTACTATATAGTGAGCGTATTTTAAGTTTGCAATTGACGGCTTGCGGCTTGCGATTTACAATTTACAATTTACAATTGACAATTGACAAATTTCGGTCGTAGTATGTTTTAGGGCTTGCAGTCGTTGAAGTACTTCTAAACGCAAATTGCAAACCGTAGTAGAGCAGGTAAAAGGTAAAAGGTAAAAGATTACGAATAGAAAACGTTGAAAATTTTTGGGAAAGGCACGGAAAACACTTTTTATAAAAAGGGTTTTCCGCAGGTGCATTACAAACCGTCAATTGCAAATAAATTACAAACCGTAAAGCGTAAAATAGAAAGAGATGAAAATTTTTGATACGGACGCGGAAAACACTTTTTATAAAAAGGGTTTTCCGCAAATAAAAACCGTAAAAACCTACATAGACCGTTTCATGACGGGCGATTGGTTTTTCCCGTTCTGCGGCGCGTTCGCGTTCGCGGCGTGGACGGCGGGGCGGTATTGGCCGTACGCCCTGCATACCGCCGTTTCGCTGTTCGCGCTGGCTATCGCGTACACGCTGTTCTTCGGGCAGTCAACCGCGCCCGCCGTTCCCGTCATAGCCATGACCGTGTACATGCTGCCGCTCGGGTTCAAGTACGAGGACGCGAAAGGCTTTGCGTGGCTGGGGCTGTGGCTCGTGCCGATCGTCGCGGGCTTCGTTTGGTTCTTTATAAAACACAAACCGAAATTCAAAAAGAGCAGGATCTTTTGGCCGACCGTCGCGTTCGCCGCCGCTATGCCGCTGTCCGGCTTGCGGTCCCCGTGGTATACGGGCTCGGTCAATTTGACAATCATTTTCTACTTCATGCTGATGTACCCGTTCGTCGCCGTCCTGCTATTCAACACGTCCAAATTAACGCTCGAATATGTCGCCAAAACGATCGTCACCGCCGGCGCGGTCGTCGTGCTGGAAATGATCGTCTATTACGCCGGGGCCGAGGATTTTCAAGCCACGTTTTCCGGCAAGCAACTCGGCCTCGGGTGGGGCATCTCCAACGACGTGTCCGTCGTCGTGATGATGGCCGTCCCCGCCGCCTTTTACCTCGCCCTCGGCGCGGGCAAAGCCGACGCCGCCTACCTCGCCGCCGCGTTCGTGTTCCTGTTCGCCACCGCGTTTACGATGTCGCGCGGCTGTATCCTGCTGCTGGCGGCCGCCCTGCCGTTCTTGATCTGGGCGTACCTCGCCCAAAGCGCGCCCGAAACCCGCAAAAGACGCGCGTGGACGGTGGCCGCCGTCGCCGGCGCG
>JAISFM010000074.1 GCA_031263605.1 Clostridiales bacterium
AAAACGGTTGGCTTTTGTCAGCCATTCGATAAAATCCGCGCCCATTCCGCGCGACTCCGCGAGCCCCGTCAAAACCCTTTTCAGTTCCGCGCCGTTGTCGTCGATAAGTTCGCACGGGATTATGCCGAGCCCTTTTTGAAAATCGCCCTTAAAATACTTATACCGCGCCTCTAAAAACGCGAGCAGTTTGCCCGGGAAACTCCTCGGGCATTTTGTAAAATCCGTGTCGGTTTTATCCAAACGGATGCCGGACTCGGTCGTGTTCGACAGTACGATTTCCAAATCCCCGTTTTGCGCGTAGGCGAGAAACTTACCGTATTCCGTATAGGGATTGATAAAGTCGCCCAATACGTCTATGACTTGGCGGCTCCTTACGGTTTTTTCCTTGTCTATCCCTTTGAGGTACAGCGTATACAGCCCGTCCTGCTCTTTCAGTTCGTTCACCCTGCCGGCTTCGATCGGCTGGACCACCGCGACGTTGCCGTCGTACGCCCCCGTGTCGTTCATGGCCTGAACGATCCAATCCGCGAACGCGCGCAAAAAATTGCCCTCGCCGAATTGCAGGATCTTAATTTTCCGATTCTCGGTTTTATGAATTTTTCCGCTCAGCCTTTCCATGCTTCCCACATCCGCGTTACGCCTCGATAGAGGCTTCGTTTTGACCGCTTTCAAACAGATAGATACCGTCCGCCGGCACCGTGAATTTTACCGTCTCGTTCTCCTCGGGCATGTGGTCCGGGTCGGTTTTCAAAATCACGCTATGCCCGCCTATTTCGGCGAAGATGCTCACGCTGTCCCCGAACAGTTCCAAAACCTGCGCCCGCGCCTCGAAAGCCACGCCGCCCCCGGCCTTTTGCCCGCCGCCGAACCGCGCCGCCTCCGGCCGGAAACCCAGCGTTATTTCCCCGCCCTCCCGCTTGGCGAGCGCGCCGGCGAAACGGGCCGGCAATTTTAAAACGCCGTCCGAGCCCTTTAAAATTACGCCGCCCTTCGCCGCCGCGCAGGGGATAAAGTTCATGGGCGGATCGCCTATGAAGCCCGCCACGAATTTATCCGCCGGCCTGAAATACAACTCGCGGGGCGTACCGACCTGCCGGATCCTGCCGTCGCGCATCACCACGATCCTGTCCGCCATCGTCATCGCCTCGACCTGGTCGTGCGTGACGTAAACGGTAGTCGCGCCGGTTTTGCGGTGGATCTCTATGATCTCGGAGCGCATCGTGACCCTTTGCTTCGCGTCGAGGTTGGACAGCGGCTCGTCCATCAGAAAGACCTTGGGACGCCTTATGATAGCCCTGCCCACGGCCACCCTTTGGCATTGGCCGCCCGACAGTTCCCGGGGCTTTCTCTTTAAATACGGCCTCATGCCCAAAATATCGGCGGTCTCGGCGACGCGCCTTTCGATATAATCCTCGTCGCAGCCGTCCAGCGTAAGCGCGAACGCCATATTCCCATAAGCGTCGAGGTGCGGGTAAAGCGCGTAGGATTGGAAAACCATGGCGACGTCCCGCGCTTTGGGGGATTTCCCGTTGACGCGGGCCCCGTCGAAGGATATATCGCCCCGGGTTGCGTCCTCGAGCCCCGCGACGATGCGCATCATGGTGGACTTGCCGCAGCCCGAGGGGCCGACAAAAACGACAAACTCGCCGTGGGCGATTTCCAAATTGAAATCGAAAACCGCCTGAAAGCCGTTGTCGTAGATTTTATCGATATGTTCAAACGTTATTCTGGCCATTGCTCGCAGCGGCTCCCGCCGTCATAGATTTTCCCACGTCGTCCTTATCAAATCGACGGCCGGTATTATGTCCCCGCCCGCCGTGCCTTCGAGTACCATAACCGCGTTTTCGTCGTACTCCCTGATAAGCGTCAGGATCCGCCTGTAATCGAATCCGCCCCGCCCCACCGCGACCTGTTTGGCCGCGCCGTTTTCGACGACGCAATCCTTCATATGGAAGCAGAAAATTCTGCCCTTGAAGAGATCCAGCCCGCGCTTTAATATGTCCAAGTACCGCGCGTGGTTCCCGCCGTCCAGGTAATTGAAGAGGTCGAAAATAACCCGCGCGTTCTCCCTGCCGATTTTTTCAAGCAGCCTGTCGAGAGTCTCGGGGCTGTACGCGACATGCCCCGCCGCGCCCTCTATGCCGACCCGTACGCCGTAGGGTTCGGCGTAATCGCACAATTCCCTGAAAATCCCCGCTACCCTGTTTAAAGCCCCCTCCGTCCTGTTCAACGGGTTGTACGTCCAACTGTCGCCGTTGTACGAGCCCGTCTCGCTGCCGACCGCGCGGCATCCCGCGTATCCGCAGAGCCTTATATGCTCCTTAAATATCTCTACGCCTTTTTTGACCTTTTCCGCGTCGCCGTGCACCGGGTTAAAATACGCGCCCATGAGGAACACCTCTTTCCCCGCGCCCTTTAAAGCCCGAAATTCGGACAGGAATTCCCCGCTCAACTGCCCTGGCTCGTTTTTTATGCGGCCGAACGTTTTATGGCACGCCAACTGCAAGCCGTCGATGCGGCATTCCCCGAGCCTGACGGCAAGCCCCGCCGCGTCCCCCGCGTTTAAATCCTGGCTCCTTACGGCAAGTTTCACGGCGGTACGGGCTACCTCCGCACCCTGCCGGAAACGTCGCCCTGCAACAGCGTTTCCACCTCGTCGGCGGACACTAAATTATAGTCGCCGAAAACCGTATGCTTCAACGCGCTCGCCGCAACCGCGAAATCCAGCGCCCGTTTAAAATCGGGCTTTGCGGACAAGCCGTGGATAAGGCCGCTCGCGAACGCGTCGCCGCCGCCGACCCTGTCCACTATCCGGACCTGATACTTCCGGCTTTGGTAAAATTCCTTCCCGTCGTACATGATCCCGCTCCACGTGTTGTCGCTGGCCGAATGCGATTCGCGCATCGAGGACGCTATATACTTAAAGCCGAACGCGTCCCGCATTTCCGCAAACATGCCCCGGTACGCGCCCAATTCGAGTTCGCCGCTTGCGACGTCGGTTTTGCCGGCCTTAAAGCCCAAACACTTTTCCGCGTCCTCCTCGTTGCCTATGCAAACGTCTACATACCGCATGAGCGGGGCCATGCACTTCGCCGCGTCCTCCGCGCTCCAAAGTTTTTTGCGGTAATTGAGATCGACCGACACCGTGACCTTGTGTTTTTTGGCGGCCTTCAAGGCCTCCGAAATCAACGCCCTGCCCCCCGCGCCGATCGCGGGCGTGATCCCCGTCCAATGGAACCAGTCCGCGTCCCCGAATATCCGGTCGAAGTCGAATTCCGACGGGTCGGCTTTGCTTACCGCGCTGCCGGCGCGGTCGTAAATGACCTTCGACGCGCGCATGGACGCGCCCGTTTCCAGAAAATATATGCCTACCCTGTCGCCGCCCCTTACGATATAATCGGTTTTCACCCCGAAACGCCTTAAACTGTTGACCGCGCTCTGGCCTATTTCGTGCTTGGGCAGTTTCGTCACAAAATAAGCGTCGTGGCCGTAGTTGGCAAGGGACACGCAAACGTTCGCCTCGCCGCCGCCGTACGTCGCGTCGAATTTATCGGCCTGCACAAACCTTAAAAAGCCCTCGCCCGAAAGCCTGAGCATGATTTCGCCTATCGTTACAACCTTCATACGCGCTCCTTTTTCCCCTCCGCTATTTTTGTAAAAGATGGACGGCAAAGCCGCCGAAGGAAGCCTTCAAATATACGGCCTTGATCTTGCCGCCGTCATATTTCGCCGTGCCCGCGTCCGCCTCGAACCCCTTGTTTTTCAGGGCGTACAAAGCCCGTAAAACCGAATTGGTTTTGACGGCTATATGCCCGTGCTCCCCGAGGCCCTTGCTTTTCATGACTTCTATGCCGCTTCCGGCAAAAATACTGCCGCCGCCCGGCTTTTTCGCAAAGCCGAACGCGCCCGCAAAGCCCGCGGCCACCGCGTCGGCGGCGTTTTCGTCCGCGCAGTTTATGCCTATATGGGCGAGTTCGAAGCCCAGCATCTTGTCGGACGCGGCCCTGCACAGCGCGGCGACGTCCTCCCATCTTTCCCGTTCGATCAACTCCGGCGCGACCATCCAACTGCCGCCGCAGGCAAAGACCTTATCGAAAGACAGGTATTCGGCAAGGTTCTTTTCGCTGATGCCGCCGGTGGGCATAAAGCGCATACCCGAATACGGCGCGCTTACGGCCTTTATGTACGCGAGGCCGCCCGCCTGCTCGGCGGGAAAGAATTTGACATGCCCTAAACCGAGTTCCATCGCGGCCTCGATTTCGCTGCCCGACGATACCCCCGGTATAAAAGGGACGCCCGCCTCCGCGCTGCGCTTTGCCACCTTGGGGTTAAGCCCGGGCGCGACCAAAAATTTGGCCCCCGCCCCGATCGCCGCGTCCGCCTGAGCGCAGGTCAAAACCGTGCCGGCCCCCACCAGCATATCGGGGAACTCCTTTACGATTTGCCTGATAACGCCGTCGGCCCCCTGCGCCCTGAACGTAATCTCGACGGCGTTGAGGCCGCCTTCGCGCAACGCCCCGGCCAGATCGGCCGCTTTGCCTGTATCCTCGAGTTTGACCACGGGGACGACGCCGATTTCCTCTAACCTTTCATAGATAGTACCGCCAACCGCTTTCACCGAATCTCACCGCCGTTTTAAAACCCGTATCTATTAAGATATGAACCGGATTTTCTCTGTAAGGTATGCAACAATTATATAGCAAAACTTTTTAAATGTACATGCATTTTCCCAACAATTCAATGGACAAAACAGACAATGTGCGGTATACTATATTACATGCATAAGATTTTATCGGTCGGCAAGCATCATACGATGTACAGCGTGCCCAGCCATGAGCACAGTTTTTGGGAACTTGTCTATACGACCAGCGGCGGCGGGAAATTCTTTTCAAAAAACGGGGTGTCCGCCGAGTACGCGGCGGACGAAGTCGTCTGCATCCCCCCGATGCGGGAGCATTCCAATACCGGCAAGGACGGCTTCACCAATATTTATTTAATCATGGACGCTATCGCCCTGCCGAGTAAGAACTTTATTAAAATATCGGACAACCCCTCCAAAATCCTGCGCGGGATTTTTTCGCAAATCCATTATTTTTTTAACTCCGATTTCAAGTACAAGCACGACGTTTTGGCAAGTTTAGGGGATCTTTTGGCCAATTGCCTGATGCATTTTTTGGACACCGTCCCGCAATATTCCCCGCTTGTCGAAAAAATGCGGAGCGACATCATAAAAAACTTTTCCGACCCCGAATTCAGCCTGTCGCAAACCCTTGACAACAAATGCAACAGCCCCGAATACGCGCGCAAACTGTTCAAAAAAGAAATCGGCAAATCCCCCGTGCAATTCCTATTGGAACTCCGTTTGAACAACGCGGCGCGCCTTTTGCAGAACAAGCATATTTTCAACATAAACATAGCGGAAACCGCCTATCAATGCGGTTTCAACGACGCGTTTTATTTTTCAAGGATATTCAAGCAGCACATGGGCTGCTCCCCGAAAACTTACAGCGAACGCTTTTTAACGGACTGAACGCTTT
>JAISFM010000079.1 GCA_031263605.1 Clostridiales bacterium
CAATGGATATAGGAAATTTCCTTTAATTTAAGGCCGCCCTCCATCGCCACGAAATAATCCAAGCCGCGCCCCAAAAAGAAAATGCTGTGCTCGTTTTTCAAGCCCGCCGCCAATTTGACCATGCCCCCGTCGCCCTCCGTCAATTTCTCGGCGAGCGCGGGCAGCCTTTTCAAGCCCCCGTAAAACGCCTTCAACGCCGCCCCGCCCATCGTCCCGCGAACCTTGCCGATGTGCGCGCAAAGACAGTACAACGCCATCAACTGGCTGTTGTAGGCCTTTGTGCTGGCAACCGCAATCTCCGGCCCCGCCAACGTCGGAATCGAATAGTCCGCCGCGCAGGTGATCGAACTGCCCACGACGTTGACGACCGCCAGCGTCGCGCACCCCCGCGCCTTGGCCTCGCGCACGGCGGCGATCGTGTCGGCGGTCTCCCCGCTTTGGCTGATTGCGACGCACAGCGTCCGTTTGTCCACAATCGGGTCGCCGTACCGGAATTCGCTGGCGATTTCGACGCCGACGGGCAAGCGCGTGAACTTTTCGACGACGCGCTTGCCGACCAAACCCGCGTGATAGGCGGTGCCGCACCCCACGATGACAATTTTATCTATGGCGCGGAAAACTTCGTCGCCGATTGCGGCCAGCGGGTTGTCCCGCGCCGTGTACCGCGCCAACGTATTGGCGAGGGCGGCGGGGATTTCCCGAATCTCTTTCAGCATGAAACTCTCGTTGCCCTCTAACCGCGCCGCGTCCGCGTCCCAATCGACCGTCAACGCCGCTTTGGAAATTTCCCGCCCGTCCGCGCCGTAAATTTTAATGCCGTTCGGGGTCACGTCGGCGGTTTCCGCGTCGGCGAGGCGGTAGACCTTTTTGGTGTGTTCGAGCAGGGCGGGAATGTCGCTGGCGACAAAGTTCTCGCCCTCCCCCTCGCCGAGAATCAGCGGGTTGTCCTTGGCGGCGCAGAGGATCGAATCGGGGCTGTCGGCGGACAGTACCAGCAGGGCGAAACTTCCCTTTAAGCGTCGGATTGCGGCGCGGACGGCTTCGCGCAAATCGCCCGCGTAGTATTTGGCGATTAGATGGACGACGACCTCGGTGTCGGTCTGCGAGCGGAAGAGAACGCCCTCGTTCATCAATGCTTGTTTGAGCATGAGATAATTTTCAATTATGCCGTTATGCACAACTGCGAACCTGCCCGACGTGTCCATATGCGGATGTGAATTGGCGTCGGAGGGCTGGCCGTGCGTCGCCCACCGCGTATGCGCGATGCCCGTATGCCCGTGTACGCATGTGTCGGCCATCGCTTTTTGGAGTTCGGCGATTCGGCCTTTCTTTTTCACGAGGTCGATTTGCCCGTACTCGTTCAGCACGGCCAAGCCCGCGGAATCGTAGCCGCGGTATTCGAGGGCGCAAAGCCCCTTTAAAAGAATGGGGACGGCGTTTTGCCGCCCGGTGTAGCCGATGATGCCGCACATAAAAAGTTACTCCTCGTTATTTAGAAATTTCGTCGGGTCGAATTGAGAATTGAGAAGTTCGGATTGAGTTTATATGTTGGAAGTTGAAAATTGAAAGTTAAGGATAAAGCGTTTGCGCTAACAAGTTTCCGCTCACGGGTAAGGGGAATGGACAAGCCGCGTTGAATAAACACGGCAAGTCATTAGACTTGTTGCGAAATTAAAAGGCGAGCGGAATTGCGATGGATTTTTGCGACAAACAAAGATAAAAATTGATGATAGTAGCGTTGCTACAATCATCAATTTTTATCTTTGTTTGTCACAAAAAGACGCGCAAGGCCGCCGCAAGTTAATTTCGCAACAAGTCTAATGACCGGCGGCAACGCCATTTGTCTACTCCCGGCAATCGTAAAGCGGGCTTGTCGGCAGGCAAGAAACATAAAGCATAATAAAAGTTCCTTTTCGCGTAAGCATCCGACACTTTTCAATTTTCAATTCTCAATTTTCAATTTCCATCTTTCCGCCGCCTCTTTCACCAACCCCGCCGCTTGCTCAACTGCCGTCCCGTCCTCGCCCTGCGCCATGATACGCAATTTCGGCTCGGTGCCGCTGCGCCGCAAAACGATCCGCCCCGCGCCGCCGAGGGCCGCTTTCGCCGCGCCGTAAGCCGCCGCGATTTCGGGGACGGACAAGGGGTCCGCGCCGCCCCAGTCTATATTATACATTTTTATCGGGTATTCCGCAAGCGGCTCGCACAGGCCTGCGAGCGTTTTTCCGCTTTTTTTCAAAAGACAGGCGGTTTTGACGGCCGTCAAGACCCCGTCGCCCGTCGCCGCGTCGCCCCGGAAAATGATATGCCCCGAGGCTTCGCCGCCCAAAACGAGGCTTTCCTTTTCCATCGTTTCCAAAACGCGCTTGTCGCCCACGTCCGCGCGGCGCAGCCCGACCCCCGATTGATTCAACGCCTTTTCCAGCCCCAAGCCGCTCATCACCGTGCCGGCGATTGCGCCGCCCTTCAACGCGCCGCGCCGTTTCAACTCCGCCGCGTGGGCGTACAGCAGTTTGTCGCCGTCGTAAATTTTCCCGTTCTCGGCGGCTACGCACCGATCCGCGTCGCCGTCGAACGCGAACCCCAGCGGAGCCAACTCCATACTGTACCGGCTCACCGCGTCGGGGCAAGCCGCGCCGCAGCCCGCGTTGATCAACGCGCCTTTTCCTTTCGCGTTGATTGCGGTGACTTCCGCGCCCAACTCCTTGAACACGCGGGGGGCAATCGCGAACGCCGCGCCCCACGCGCAGTCCAGCACGATTTTCATGCCGTCCAATCGGCAGGGGGCGCATTTCGCGATATGCTCGCCGTAGGGGATCGCCGCGTCCGAAAAGTCGTACCGCCGCCCGAAGCCGCGCCCCAACAATCGCGGCCGCTCGTTCATTAGAATCTCGATCGTTTCCTCGTCCGCGTCGGAGAACTTGCGCCCCTCGCCGTCGAACAGTTTGACGCCGTTGTATTCGGGCGGGTTATGCGACGCGCTGACCACGGCGGCGGCGTGCGCGGCGTAGTACGGCGCGAGGTACGCGGCGGCCGGCGTGGGCAGAACCCCCGCGTCCAGCACGTCCGCGCCCGCCGCCATCAGCCCCGCGCTCATCGCGGCGGCGATTGCCGGCCCCGACGCGCGCGTGTCCCGCGCGAGCAGCACCGTCGGTTTCGTATGCCCTTTGTTGAACAGGAACAATCCGACCGCCTTGCCCAAGTCGCAAGCGGCCTCGCACGTCAAAGACGCGTTCGCGACCCCGCGCACGCCGTCCGTCCCGAATAGTTTTTTCATGGTATCAGTGTATGCGGCAAGGCGAGGGGAAGTTAAATGTTGCGCGGGGATTGTTGCGGGGATTTTTGAAGGGAATTATTGTGAGGGAAACTTTTTGAAAAAAGTTTCCCCCACACCCCTTTCAAAAACTTTCAACATTTTATCATAACGGTATGCGCGCCAACTCTTGTCATTTCGAGCGCAGTCGAGAAATCCCCCACAACTTTAAAAAAAGAAGTGTCCGCTTCGGGCTTTCCCCCGCGCCCCTTTCAAAAACTTTCAACTATTAATAAATGGTCACATCTGTACACAAAAAATATATAGGAACTTTTGTCCAATTCTCATCATAAATATTCGCGTCTATCTGAAACTGCATTTTCTCGCCTCGAACGAATAAATCCAAATCCGCTATATGCAAATCCGCGCCGTTGACGGGTTCAAGGATTTTCATCAAATCGGCTTTAACGTATTTAAAAACAATACGCAATTCTTGCGGAAACGGAATTTTACAAAAAGCGTCGTCATAGTCAATCGTAAATTGCAAGTCTTTCCCGTCCGCGTTATACGCAATATCGGTAATGACTGAATCGTGAAACAGTTTCAAAACAAAGAATCGGAATTTTTGATTTTTCCGAATGAAACGCGCTTCGTCGGCAGGCAACGCCGCGGAAACGGCTTGGGCGGTTCTTTCCAATTCAACGGTATTGCCGTTCAGATACAATTTATAAATCTTGCGCATTTCCGCCTTATATGCTTCCGAATAAAACGGATATTCCGAATCTATAAAATCGGACGCCGACCCCGGTTTATGGAAAAAAGAGACGCCGCCGTTTGTCAATTCCTCGATAAACGCCAAAACGAACCTATTCAAAGATTCGCTTTCTTTTCTGTGGCGAACTTCAATCATCGGTTCAGTATACTTGAATTTACAAGGAAAGTCAAAAGTTTTTAAAAAGGCGCGGGAAAACTTTTTGAAAAAAGCAGTGTCCGTTTCGGGGTTTCCCGCGCCCCTTTCAAAAACTTTTACCGTTTAAATATGTTTCATCTTTTTCTAAACCAAGTAAATAATCGGTGGACACGCCGAAAAAAACCGCTATAACGATAATTTGATTTAAATCCGGCAAAGAACGCCCGACTTCCCAATCGGAAATCTGATACTTGCTGAAATGCAACTCTTCCGCAAGGTCTTTTTGCATAAGCCTTTTTAATTTTCTTAATTTTTCAATTCGCTTTCCTACATCCATGTTATATAATATACCAAAAATCGTATAAAAAACAATTGACAATCGTACAAAATACGATTATACTGTATCGTATATTTTATAATGAAAGGAAACCCGATTATGAACGACAACAAATTGACCGGCGACAAGAAAATTTTACCGCTTTTAAAGCGGGAACTCGTCGCGCTGATTGAAAAACCGCAATGGGAACGAAAAGAATTGAAACGGGCAACCGACTTATTCGACGTTTACAAACGCCTGATGTATGTTTGGATTAAAAGCAATGAGCACTGCCCCGATGTTAAATATTGCTCCTCGAACCGCGCGCGTCTTGATACGCTTGGTATTCGTCTAATTCCTCTAAAAGATACCGCGTCCCTTGAATATGCAGCACTTCGTAAAGGTCAAGAATGTAATCGATAAATCCGTACTTCACGAACAGTTGATAAGCCTCTTTGCCGCTCATTCCGCGTGCCTTTTTATACTGCTCGATACAAAACAGCAGGTATTTCATTTTTCGCTCATATTTTCATCTGAAAAAGCGGTTTTGCCGCATTCAGCCTCCGCATGGTATTATTCTAACATGTTTCACCGCTCTTGTCAAAGAACGGAGCGAACATGCGAAACGCACCTTTTGTCGAGGAGCGCGAAACGCAAAGCGGCAAACTCTATAAAAACCGAAACGCACCTTTTTATATAGAGATTGCCGCGTAGCGCTTCGCGCTCCTCGCAATGACTTACCGTGTTTATGAATAGTGCGGTTCGCAATGACCCTATCGCGCGATACTTCCTTAAAGAAACATTTCTATAAGGTTGTTGAAGGTTTTTGAAAAGGCGCGGAAAAATCTTTTTTCAAAAAGTTTTTCCGCATCCCTGCAAAACTAAAAATCACAATTCCTGTATCGCGCTCGTCGCCGCGACCGCGCCGTTCGCGCAAGCCGTAACAATCTGTTTTAAATGCCCGTCCGCGCAGTCCCCCGCCGCGTAGATATGCTTTATATTCGCGCGCATGTGCGCATTGACGCATATATAACCGCTTTCGTTCAGTTTAACGCCCGTGTCCCGCAAAACGGCGGTGTTGGGCGTTTGGCCTACGGCAATGAAAAGCGCGTCGGTTTTCAATTCGGATATATCGCCCGTCAACGTGTTTTTTAAGCGCAACCGTTCAACCGCGTTGCCGCCCATGATTTCGACCGCGACGGTGTTCCATAAAATTTCGATTTTGGGTTCGGCAAGCACCTTTTTAATGTTGGCCGCGTCCGCCCGCAGGCTGTCGCGGCGGTGAATCAGGTATACCTTTTTCGTGAACCGCGCTAAATAGAGCGCGTCCTCGGCCGCCGTGTTCCCGCCGCCCGCCACGCAAGCGGTCTTATCCCGAAAGAACGCGCCGTCGCAAGTCGCGCAGGTGCTCACGCCCCGCCCCGCGAACTCCGCTTCGCCAACCGCGCCCAACGGCTTCGCGCCCGCGCCCAACGCCAAAATGACGGCGCGCGCCGCGTAGTCCCGCCCCGTCGCCGTTTTGATTGTTTTGATTCTGGATTTGAAGGAAAAGGCGGCCGCCTCGTCGTAGACGATTTCCGCGCCCAACCCCTCGGCCTGCGCGCGCATGTTGTCGGTCAACTCGAAGCCCCCGATCCGCGAAAAGCCCGGATAGTTCTCGATCCCTTCGGGCAAAGCCGCCTGCCCGCCGACGTTCATGCGCTCCAATACGGCCGCTTTCACCCCGCCCCGCGCGCAATATATCGCGGCGGTCAGCCCCGCCGGCCCGCCGCCGCAGATGATAATGTCATAGAGATTTTGCATTTCTTATTTTATCGTTTTATAAAATAGAAAGCGGGGAAAACTTTTTGCAAAAAGTTTTCCCCGCGCCCCTTTCAAAAAACTTCAACATTTCCTTTAACGGCGAATTTTGACCCGCCCTTTAATTGCGCATTGCGCATTGTGAATTGTGAATTTTATATAACGCCCGCCGCAAGGTTACGCGCTGGCTTTTCAACGCGAGAACGGCGCAGACGCGAGCAAGACGAGGAACGGGGAATTTTGCGAGGGGAAGTGTAGTAAACCTACATGACCCCGAGAAAAATTCCCCGTGACAAAGTATTGCGACGCGTATCCGCCGTTCATCGTTTGGAAAATTGCGGCGCGCGGCGAGCCTTCTTTAAGCCGTACTTCTTGCGCTCTTTCATGCGCGGGTCGCGGCTCAAATAGCCGGCTTTTTTCAAAGCGGCCTTGTATTCCGCGTCGGCCTTGACGAGCGCGCGGGCGATGCCGTGGCGAATCGCGCCGGCTTGACCCGTAAAGCCGCCGCCGCACACGTTGACCATCACGTCGAACTTGTCGCCCGACTGCGTGAGGACAAGCGGCTGACGGACGATCAACTTCATCGTGTCGAGGCCAAAATACTCGTCAATCGCGCGGTCGTTAATCGTGATCGCGCCGTTGCCGCCGGGCAGCAAGCGCACGCGCGCGATCGCCCGTTTTCGGCGTCCCGTACCGAAGTACTGAACCTTTTTGACTGCTTTAATTTTTGTCGCCATATCTATCCTTTTTAAATTTTCGCTCTCGCGGGACTGTTTTCGGAAGTTTGCGGGAAACCGTTCTTTGTAAAAAGTGTTTTCCCGCGCCTTTCAAAAAAACTTTCGCGCTTTTTCTCTATCCTTGAATATAGCCGCCGGCCGCCGTTGTCAATACCGTTTCACCAATGCGTAAGGCTTGGGCTGCTGCGCCGCGTGTTCGTGCTTGTCGCCCCGGTACACATGCATCTTTTTAACCATGGCGCGGCCGAGCGGGTTTTTGGGCAGCATTCCCTTGACGGCCTTAATGAACACGCGGTCGGAATGCTCGTCCATCAATTTTTTGAGTTGCACTTCCTTCAAACCGCCGGGGTACAAGGTATGATGGCGCACAAACCGCTGTTCGAGTTTCTTGCCCGTAAAGACCATGCGGTCGGTATTGAGGACGATCACAAAGTCCCCCGAATCTATATGCGGGGTATAGGTGGGTTTATGCTTGCCGCGCAAAATCCCCGCGACTTGGGCGGCGGCGCGGCCGGCGGGCATTCCCGCGACGTCCACCACGAACCATTCCTTTTGCAAGTTTTGAGCGTTGGCCATATACGTTTTCATGTTCTGTTCACTCCTAATGATTTCGCTTTTTCTTTGATCCGTTTGCCCGCCCGCGGTTTCTTTCCGCCGAGCAAACCGCGACGGCAAAAAAATTTATCGGTTTTTTAAAGTTTATTTCGCCGTCCGTTTTCCGCGCGGGCATGTTCCGAACCGCGGCAACAAGCCCGATAAAGAAACGATTATAAACCGTTCCCTTTAAAGCCTTATTATTTTACTATATAAAAAGGGTCTTGTCAAAGAAAAAAACGGGGTCAAACACCCCCGCCGACAAAATATTTTCGTCGGCGATAAGCGGCGATCGACAAGATTTCCCCTAATTCAATATTCGACCTTATACAAATACAAGCCCTTCGCGGGGGCGAGTTCCTTGACCAATCCCCTGTCCTTGCTTTCCAAAATGCGCGGAACGGCGTCGGGGTCGAGTTTCCCCTGTCCGGCGTTGACGGCCGCCATGACCATGACGCGCACTTGGTTGTACAAAAAGCCCGTGCCGGTCACGGTAAACCGGATTTCGTCCCGTTCGGCCCCGCGAACGTCGAACGCCAAAATCCGGCGCGTGTGGCCGTTGAGCGGCGTGCTGCCCTTGGACATAAAAGAAGTGAAATCATGCTCGCCGACAAAGTGCGCCGCCGCCCGCCGCATTTTTTCCAAATCGACGGGCGGCAGGATTTGCCAGTGCGTCTCGAACCGGAGCGGCGAGGAAATTTTGGAAACATACGCCTTATATAAATAGGTTTTGCTTTTCACCGAAAATCTTGCGGAAAAATTATCGGGGGCCTCCTCGCAAGCGAGGACGCGGATATCGGGCGGCAGTTGGCTGTTGGCCGCGCCGGGCAAGCGGTCCGTATGCATACTTGCGCATGTGTCGAAGTGGGCGATTTGCGCGTAGGCGTGAACGCCCATGTCGGTGCGCCCGCTTGCAATCAAGGCGACTTTCTCGTTCAGCACATAGGCGAGCGCGTTTTCCAGCACGTTTTGAATGCCGACGGCGTTCTCCTGCCGCTGCCAACCGCTGTAACGGGTGCCTTTGTATTCGATTGTTAGTTTTAATCTGCGCATAACCGTTTATCAATTCACAATTCACAATTCACAATGCACAATTTCGGTCGAGAATTATCGGCCGCCACAGTCGCGCATATGCGCAACTGGACAAGTCTATTGCGAGGAGCGCGGAGCGCTTTGAGGGCAATCTCTATGAAAGGCACGTTTCGTGTTTTGTAGAGATTGCCGCGTCGCGCTCCGCGCTCCTCGCAATGACCGGTATAAACGCTATTTGTCCACTCCCGCGAGCCGATAATTCTTGACCGCAATTCTGCATTCTGCATTCCGCATTATCCGATAGTTCCCCGACCGATTTTTCTTTTTTGGTCGGACTATTTTCTTTTGACGGGCTTTCCATGACGGGCTTGCTCAAAGAAAAATGTCCGGAACATTCTGCATTCTGCATTGTTGAATACAAACCTTTCTATCAGGCCAACCATTGTATAAACCCGAACCCGAACCAATTATACCGCAACACCAAAACCGCAAACCCGAACGACAGCACGGCGGCGGCGGCGGCGAGATCCCGCCAACCGTACCGCAGGATTTTCAGTTTTGTGCGCCCCTTGCCGCCGTGGTAACAGCGGCTGTCCATCGCCATCGCCAATTCGTCGGCGCGCCGGAAACTCGACACGAACAGCGGCACTAAAACGGGCACGAGGGCTTTGGCTTTTTTCAACAGGCTGCCGCTCTCGAAGTCGGCGCACCGCGCCTTTTGCGCCTTGACGATTTTATCGGTTTCCTCCATGATCGTGGGGATAATGGACAGCGCGATACTCATAATCATGGCCAATTCGTGCGTGGGAAAGCGAATCCACGACAGCGGTTTCAACAGGCTCTCGATCGCGTTGGTCAGTTCCATGGGGCTGGTCGTCAGCGTGAGCAGGCTCGGCCCGACGATCAATAAAATCAGCCGCGCGGCCATTTTTCCGGCGTACATCAAGCCCCCGCCGTAAATTTTGACGATCCAAAACGCGGCCAAAGGCTCCTCGACCCCCTGCGGACGGAAGAACAGCACGTTCAACGCCATGGTGAACACGATCAGAAACACAATCGCGCGCAAGGATTTCAGAATCAAGCGCAGAGGCACCCGCGACAGAACGATCGGCACGCACAGGCACAGCGCGGCGAACGCGTACCCCGCGAATGTGTCGATAAAGAAAATAAAGACGATATACGCGACGACAAGCAAAAACTTCGCGCGCGCGTCCAAGCGGTGCACGAACGATTTTTGGGGGTAGTATTGTCCGAACGATATATCTCTCATTTTAACGGCATAGTTGCGTCGCGATACTTTGTCAAACATCAAATTTTCTCGGGTCATGTATTTTAATACATTCCCCTCGAAAATTCTCGTTTTCCTCGTCTCGCTCGCAACTATGCCGTTAAAATGCCCGACGAGGAATTTATATAAGGATTAAGGATTAAGGATTTTTATCCGTTACTTCTCAATTCGATAAGTCATAAGTCATTAGAGTTGTTGCGAGGAGCGCGAAACGCGACGCGGCAATCTCAACCAAACAAAGGAATGCCCGCGCAATGTTCTTCGACAATAACTTCTCAATTCTCAATTTTCAATTCTCAATTATCCATTAACCGCGCCGCTTCCCTGACAAACTCGTCCTCGTTGCAAACGCCCGCGGGGAACCCGAACCCGCGCGCGTTCAGGGCGCGGCCGAGGCGGGCGGCGAGCGGCAAAGCCAATCCGATTTCCGTCAAGCGTTCCGCGTGTCGGGCGTACAATTCGGCGGGCGGCAGGTCAAATTCGGCGCGCCCGCCGTTCAAGACTAAAATCCGGTTGCAGCGCCGCGCGATTTCGTCCATATCGTGGCTGATCATGACGATCGTGGGGCAACTTTCGGCCTTGATTTTGAGGATCAGTTCCATGATTTCCTCGCGGCCTTTCGGGTCGAGTCCGGCGGTAGGCTCGTCCAAAATCAACACCTTGGGCTTCATCGCGATAACGCCCGCGATAGCCGCGCGGCGTTTCTGCCCGCCCGACAACTCGAACGGCGACATGTCTTTGATTTTCCCGTAATCCAGCCCCACCGCCTCGATCGCCCATTTGCAGCGTTCGGCGATTTCGTCGGCGGGCAAGCCCAAATTGCGCGGCCCGAAGCCCACGTCCTTCAACACCGTTTCGTCAAACAACTGATATTCGGGATACTGAAAGACCATGCCGACCAAACCGCGCAGGATTTTGTAGCCCGACAATTTGCCCGGCGGAATTGAGAATTGAGAATTGAGAATTGAGAAGTTCGGTTTCAGTTTCTTTTGGCTCAAATCCATGCCGAAGACATGCAGAGTCCCCTGCCGGACGCCCCGCCGCCGCTGCCGCCGCGTGGGGGTTTGCATTTTGATGAGGCCGTTCAAGTGCTGCGCCAGCGTGCTTTTGCCGCTGCCCGTATGCCCGATAACACCCAAAAAATCCCCTTCGCGCACGGACAGCGTGACCTCTTTCAGGGCGTCCGCGCTGAACGCCGTCCCGGGCGAATAGGAAAAGGACAATTCGCGCATGTCGATGACGGGCGGGCAATTCACAATGCACAATTCACAATGCACAATTTCGGATTTTTCTTTACAGTCCACAGTGCACAGTCCACAGTCCACAGTTTCGGTCGTGTTTTTTTCATCGCCGTTCCGTTCGGCGTTAATAACTCCGTCCTTTAATTGTGCATTGTGCATTGTGAATTCTGCATTATCCGATAGTTCCCCGACCGATTTTTCTTTTTTGGCCGGACTATTTTCTTTTGCCGGGCAATCTATGACGGGCTGACTTAAAGAAAAATGTCCGTTACATTGTGCATTATCCTTATCCTTTAATTGTGCATTGTGAATTGTGAATTGTGAATTGTGCGCTGTGTTTTCGGCCTTGCGCTCCGCGCAGGGCAGAAAACACAGCGCGTCGGCGAGTTCCGTTTCGGAACAAACCTCCTCCGGCACGGGTACGCCGGCCGCCCGCAAGCGTTCGGCGAGTTCGGCGGCGGGCGGAGCCTTTAAACCGATCTCCCTTAATTTCGCCCGTTCCTTCCAAAAGATTTCCCGCCCGCCCGACAGGCAAATCCCGCCCTCGTTCATCACGTAGATTTGATCCGCGAGCGCGGCTTCCTCCATAAAATGCGTGATTAAAACGATTGTGATCCCCTCGTCCCGATTGAGGCGGCGCACGGTGTCCAGCACCTCGGCGCGGCCCTTCGGGTCGAGCATGGCGGTGCTTTCGTCCAAAACGATTACGCGGGGTTTCAGGGCCAAAATGCCCGCGATTGCGATTCGCTGTTTCTGCCCGCCCGACAGCCGCGACGCGGTTCTTTCGGCGTACTCGCTCATGCCCACGCTTTTCAGGGCGGCGTCCACGCGCTCGCGGATTTCCGCCGTCGGCACGCCGATATTTTCGGGGCCGAACGCGATATCGTCCTCAATGACGGCGGCCACGGTTTGGTTGTCGGGGTTTTGGAACACAATCCCCAGACTGCGCCGGATTTCGTACAACCTTTTGTCATAGGGCATTGCGACGCCGTTCACCGTTTCGGTCTTTTTTTCGTCGCCCAGCGGTATCCCGCCGATAATCACGTCCCCCTCGTCCGGCGTGAGCAGCCCGTTCATCAGCCGCGCGAGCGTGCTTTTCCCGCTGCCGTTCTGCCCGCAGAGCGCGGCAAAAACGCCTTCCCCGATTTCGAGGCTGACGTTTTTGACCGCCGGCACGAACGTTTCGCCGCGGTAGGCATAACTGACGTTTTTCAATTGCACGATAGCGGGCATTGCTTTTAAGAACCTGTATTCACAGATAAGAAACAACATATTTTCGAGGGGTTTTTGTGTCCGTTAAGGCGTTTTTCCGAAGCCGTAGCAACGCTACGACGAGGAAAAAGAACGCGGACGGACGCGAAAAGACCCGAAAAGATGCGTTTCGCTCTGTGAATACAGGTTATGAGTTAATAGTATACCACGAAAATAAAAAAAATCAAAACCGTTGCGGTTTGCGGAGTGGGCAAACCGCGTTGCTGCGTTACTGCCGGTCATTAGACTTGTTGCGAAATTAAGGCGCGAGATGATAGGCGAGGGATTTTTACCCGCTTTACACACGAAAAGACCCGCATAGCGTCCGCGCTGTATTTCGCAACAAGTCTAATGCGAGGAGCGAACGCAGTGAGCGACGAAGCAATCTCTATACAAAAAGGCGCGTTTCGTGTTTTGTAGAGATTGCCGCGTCGCGCTTCGCGCTCCTCGCAATGACCGGCAGCAATGCGGTTTATACACTCCCCGGTTTGCGGAGTGGGCGGCATTCCGCTCTTACTGACTTTGCACCGCTACGGCGGCGTCCACGGCCAACGCGGCGGCGATGACGGCCAAATCGTTCCTGCCGGGCGCGACGTCGATTTCATAACTGTCCCCCCACGTAAACCAATGCTTCGAAATACGGGCGGCGACGGCGTTTCCGTCCGAAATAACGTATTCATGCGCGAAAAAGTCGCCCGAGATCGACCAACCGGTGCCGTCCAAACGGTAACTCGGTCTGAAAAAGGTAAATTCTTTGACGACTTCGGCAACCATAGCGCCGCCGATATAAATCTCGAACTTTGGCAAAAACGTGAAAAGCCGCTGTTTGATAAAGGCGGCTTCCGCGCCGCTTGCGTCATAGACATGCAGTTTTTTGCCCAAAGTAAATACTTCGCCCCGCACGGAATACGCGTCCGCGCCGAACTCGTTTTTAACCGTGAATTGATCGCCCCACGAAAAAACCCGCTGTTTCATATAATATTTCATATCCCGCGAAAATTCGCCTCCGCAGACAGTATACCACGAACCGGCCGAATTTCCAAACGGCTCATTAAGTAGGAAGTAGGAAGGACGAAGGACGAAGTGTCGGATGCTTACGCAAAAAGGGGCTTTTATTATGCTTTATGTTTCTTACCCACCGACAGGCTTGCTCAGGCGGAACCCGACCGACCTTCCTACTTCGTCCTTCCTACTTCCTACTTGCAATCATACCCGCCGACCCGCCCGCTCAGGCGGAACCCGACCGACCTTCCTACTTCGTCCTTCCTACTTCCTACTTATCCAACCGCCTTCCTACTTCGTCCTTCCTACTTCCTACTTCCTATGTCCCTCGCCGTCAACAGATTTCGACGTCGTCCCCGCCGCTGCCCGCGCTTGACCGGTCGTCCGCGCCGCCGCCGCTTGCGTTGCCGCCGTTTGCGCCGCCGCCGCTTGCGCCGCCGCTCGCGCTGCCGGCCGGACGGATACCGCTCTTTACCTTGACGGCCTCCGCGTCGCCGAAACAGACCGCGCCGCCGCAGTAGTACGGCTCGTAGCCCAATCGGGCGTATTCGTCAAACGCCGCCGCCGCCGCGCCGCCGTCGTAAAACACGCCGACGCGGTAATAGCCGCTCCCGCCGTCGAACTCGAACACCGTATCCAAATCTTGGCGGGTGATTTGCAGGGTGTACGACGAACTTAAAAAATTGTAACTGAAACCCGTCAAATCGAAAAACGTTTTCAGCGCGTTCCTCAAATACGCGTCGGCGGTTTCGGAGGCCGACCGATCGGTTTCCGCGCTCGCGATCACCTTGCCGCCCGCATCCTTGTTGTACAAAAGCAACGTGAAATCCGCGAAAGCCGAATACGTACTTTCGCCGATCGCGTATTCCTTGTCGGCGTACAGCGGGCTCGCGCCCGAGGCCTCGCGCCAAACGCTCCCCGCCGTATTGAACGCCGAGCGGTACTCCGCGAAAAAGGTATCGAAAAGATAGGCGTATACCGCCCCCGTATCGCCCACCGTAAAGGCGGACGAGTCGCCCGCGAGCCCGCTCAAAACGGGGTCGAACCAATAGACCGGCGCGGCGTACCCGGCGGCGGCCTCCTTTAAAATCGCCAAATTCTTGGAAACGGCGGCGTGGGCGGGCGAGCCGAACAGAACCGCGTGTTCCCCCGCCGCGCCGAGCAGCGCGGCCAGTTCGGGGAACGTCACGGGAGTCAGCCCGCTTTCGTCCTCGAAGTCCGCCGTTTTCGCGTTCAAGTCGTCCAAAAAGCCGCCGATTCTTTCCAGATACTTTTCCTTTACCGTCCCCACCGCACCCAAACGCGCGTCGAAACCGGCGGCCGCGCTTTTATTGCCCGCGACCCCTTTTGTCCCCGCAACCTTGGCCACGGCCAGCAGCAGCGCGCCGTCGCCGTCCAAAACGATTTTTTCCGGCAAAGCGTCGTTAATCAGTTCCAGCAGGGTCTTTATTTTAGTCGTACTGAAAAACCGATCGACGCGGTACTGTTCGGACAACGCGCCGGACAGCGCGCCGTCGAGGTACATATCGAAATAGTAGACGGTACGGACGCCCCGCTCCCGCGCGGCGGCGTCGATCAGGGAGACCGCCCCTTTCGTGAGGGGCGAGTTTTGCGCGCCGATCACAATCGGGTAGTCGCCGCTTTCCGCGTCGTCGGCGGCCAGCAGTTTATAGAGGCTGCCGAACGAAAGCGTCCGGAACACATGCCCGTCCCCCAGACCGAAAACCGAGGAAAAGTAGTCGTATTCCGGCCGTTCTATCCGCTCGTAGCCCACGGGCGCGCCGCTTAAATAGCCGGCGGTTTCGGGGATAATCGGTTGCAGCAGGGCGCACCCGAACGCGGCGAAGAGGGCGGCGGCGGCGATAACGAACGCCGCCGCCGGTTTGAATTTGAATTTTGCTCCGCTTTTATTTTTACGCATTTTCAGCGCCTCCTATGCTTCGAGCCGCGCCGTTTCCCGCGCTTTTTTTGCGGCTGTTCCATTTGTGGACGACCACGCCCGCCAAAAGGCTGTCGCTGACGTTGAGCGCGGTGCGCCCCATATCGACGATGAAGTCCACCGCCATAAAGATGACGGCCAACTCGATCGGCAGCCCGATCAGAGTCAGCACGAGCAAACTCACGTTAAACGCGCCGCCGCCCACGCCCGCCGTCCCGATCGACGCGATCACGACGTAAATCACCAGCGGGACCAAAAACAGCAAACTGTACGAATTCCAACCCTGCGCGATACCCGCCAAAATAGCGACCATGGTGGGGTAAACGCCCGCGCAGCCGTGCTGGCCGATACAGGTGCCCAGCGTACTCGCCAAGTCCGCCGTGGCCTCGTCCGCGCCGAGTTTTTTCAGCGAGTCGCGCGTGAGCGGCAGCGTCGCCGCGCTGCTCCGCGTCGTGAAAGCGTTCAGCAGGGTTACGCCGCTCGTCGAGAAGTATTTTTTCGGGCCGCACCCCAAAAAGAACAGCGCGATAAGGTGCAGGGCAAACACGAGGATCATCGCCGTGAAGGACACCCCGACGAACAGCCCGAGTTGGACGAACATTTGCCAGTTGCCCTTTGCGATTCGCGTGGCGATAATCGCCAAAATGCCGTAGGGCGTTAACTCGATCACGTAATCGACGATCTTCAAAACGAAATCGTAGGCGACCGTCATGCCCTTTTCAAACCGCTCCGCCGACGGTCTCGTGCTTTCGTCCTTTTTGAGCGCGACGGAAACGAAGCCCAGCAGCGCGGCGACGAACACCACCGGCAGAATCCCGTCCCCCGCCAACGCCCCGAAGAACGAGGACGGGATCAGATTGAGCAGGGTTTCCGCCACCGACGAGGGCGCGGCGACGGCCGTATTTTGATCGACCAGACTGCTCAAACCCTCCCGCGTAAACGGGAACAAACTCAACACCGCTATGGACAGAACCGCGACGACGGCCGTCGTGGCCAGCAAAAAGGCGATGATTTGCCCCGCCTTTTTCGCGCCCTCCTTCGAGGACGTCGTTTTGCCGATCGCGTTTACGATACTGACGACGATCAGCGGCACGATGATGAACCGCAGCAGGGCCGTAAACCCCGCGCCGACTAAATTCACCCATTCGAGGACGGACGCGCCCGCCCCGCTTTTGACCGAGTCTTGAAAGATTAAGTTGACGGCCGCGCCGAACAGCGAGCCCAAAACCAGCGCGGCCACCACGCGGACGCTGAATTTCCATTTCAGTTTCGCGCGCGCGGCGATTAAAAACGCGACGAGCCCCGCAAATACCGCGAGCGCGGTGAGCGCGTACAGTGTGGACAGTGTAAACATTTTTCTTTTTTCTCCGTTTAATA
>JAISFM010000080.1 GCA_031263605.1 Clostridiales bacterium
AGAGAATACGTGCCGTTGGTTATACCTTCGGTTTTCTCCGTGATCTCCACGAGGTTCTCGAGCGCCGCGCGCAACGCCTCCGTGCGCGCCTCTATAATCGGCCGCGTCGCGGTATTGTCCGCCGCAGCCGCTTCCGCGGAAGCTATGGCCGACCGCAGCGCGACAAATGACAGTTCCGTATAGCCGCTGCTTGGGATATCCTTGGCCTGAGCGATCAGCACGAGCAAGGCGCTCTTGTCGATAAGCGAGGGATCATACTGTTCCGCTTGCGCGACGGCGGCGGCAAGCGCGTCGACGGCGGCCTTAACCCCGTCGGACGACGGCGAAGCCGCGTACACGTTCCTTGCCGTGCTTACGGCCGCTTCGAGCTGCGTCCTCGCGCCCTCCGCGAGCGTGCCGCCCGCAAGGAGTTTTTCGACATTCTCGATGCGCGCGAGCAGAAGCGACTTATCGTAAACCGCCAAGGGGTTCGGGTAATCGACCTTCTCAAATGAGATAAAGCCGAGGCGGGCGTCGCGGGAACTTCCCATCGTAGGCACGTCGAACTGCGTCCAATAGTAGTTTTGCGCAGTGGGCGCGCCCAAATCAAAAGCGCCGCATTTCAGAAGTATATCGCCAAACCTTTTCAATAACGCGCCCGTGCTCGCGTCCGCATAGTAAGCGAAAGGTTCCGCCGCAACCGGCATCGTCACATTGCGGTTGCCGGGATAGAGATGCATATTGGCCAGATAGTCCGGTTTGTCGTAGCCCTCCATATATGTCGGCGTTACACCCACATAGAGCCTGTATGCACCATTCCTACGCTCTATGTATATGTCGCCCCAAAACGCGTAATTGGCCATTGAGAGATAATTCGTTTCGGCGTTCAGTGCCATGGCGCGCGTTTTATACAGCCCGTCCTGCGTAATCTCCGTATGCGGATTCAAAAAGGCCGCACGGTCGAGGAACAGGAAATCGGCGTTGATTTTTGAGGTGGAACCTCCATTTCTTATATAAAACTTAACCGTCAATTTATCGAAATCGCGACTCAAGGAGGCTTCCGTTGGGCTGGTCCCTGATGTGGAAAGCACCTGCAACTTATTTATATCCCAACCGTCCGGCAGGGCAAATTCCATATAGGCTCCGGATTGTTCGATTTCATTTCCGTCGCTGTCCTTCAATTCTACGGAGTAAGCCTTATAGTGGGAATCATCCAAAACTTGATTCAACTCGTTTACGAAAAGCTGCGGATTGTCCTTGTACATTCTGGGCAAACCATCCGCAGACGTGGCGGGCGTCGCCGTAAATACGGCGTTCTCCGGGAAGGCGGTTTCGGAGGCCGGTACTAACGTCAGACCATTGCTTGTCAGAGCACCCTCAGGCAGTTCTCCGGAGTCGGATCCGCCCGTTTCCGTGCCTATCTGTTCATCCGGATAGACGGGTACATTTGCGACATCGTCAAACGTACCTGACGGAACCAAGTGCAGGAATGCAAAATGAGAAGTAAAACCACCGTTGGATTGCATTACATGCGTAAAGGCGAACGGCTTTCCAAAGGCGAAGTCCTCATACGAACCGCCGATTTCAAAGGATATCTTTGCGGTTGCGCCGTCCTCCGAGATTTGCGTCAAATCCAAGGCGGATGCGCTTGTGGTAATGTTGTAATAACCGCTTAATATTCCGTTCGAACTCGTTCCGCCAAATATATCCCGCTCAATAGGAATGCTTATGGCTGCGGTTGTGGCAGCCACATTGTAAGATTTGGCATTGAGATTTACCGTTGCGACGGCGGTTATTTTTCCGTCCTCAGCGACATTCGCGGTTATTGTACTCGAATCGGCAAGAACCGAATACACTGCGTTTTTGGTGGCGGTCACGTTGCGTTCATGAGGCGCACCGTTGTTGGCGCCTGACCCTCTTGCCATATTTGTCCAGTAATTTGAAAATGTATAATTTCCCGCAGGTATTTTGCCCGGCAGGAGTTTGTTGTTTGATACATCAAATATACCGATGATGCTGTTTTGGAGATTTATCGAACTCGTGTACGATTTCATCAGGAGCGGTTGTTGCAAAGATTCCAACGGCATATCAAACGCGATATACGCGTTTTGCAGTTTTCTGTCGGCTTCGCTCCTCGTGACCCTTATCTCCGAAGATGGTAACCACCAGTCGTTGAACGCGCCGCTTGCGTCGGCAAAGCCGGCGCTGATTCCCGACTGCAATACCGCGCCCGTATGCGTGAAGTTGGCCATTTTCAATTCGTTGTGAAATTTTGCGTTTTGATCATTGCTTGGATCATCATACTGTGCAATCGCGTCCTGTATTCTTTCGGGTTTGATGATCTGAAACGCGTCAATCGCGTCGTAGGAATACAGTTGCAACTTGACTTCCACGGTACTCGCATTCTTGACGCGCACCAACGCATTGTCGTTCAAGTGAAATCTATTTAATGAGGAGTTTGCGAGAACAGCGGGCGGACTTTGTATTCGAAGTGTTCCGGCGCTCAAATTTAACGGTATCGCGTATGCCCTCCCCACAGTGAGTTCAACGCCGCCGCCGGAAACTGTATCTCCGTCGGCAGCGCTGACAACAGTCGCGGGGAGAAGAAGCGCGAGCGCAAGCAGAAAAGCCAAAACTTTTTTCATCTTTCTTTGAATCATTCCCTTTCCTCCATCAACCATCGGACGAATGCTTGCAACATCAGCCCGATTTCAAATGTTTTCCCGCAACCGCCTTTTGGCTGTTGCGCTTTTGGGACTCCGCCCGGCACAAGGCTTTGTCCGTAAAAATATGTTTGTTTTCCGTCGTTTCATATCATGTCATGTTGCTTGAGTCGATTTGAGGCAGAGGTTAGCCGGCAGAAACCTGCCGCCAATAAAAAAGGCCTCTCCGTAAAACTCGTGCCGATACCGCACGACGGGCCGGGCCCCTTGTTTTTTCAAGGTTACCACACTCTAACCGGCTTTGTCAATAGGCCCGAAAGGCGTGAAATCACTCGTTTTTTCGTGTATTTTTACATGTTTTGGAATTCCGCGCCCGGGCACTGCGGCCGAATTCGTTGAAAATGCAATACTTAACAAAAATGTCACCCCCCCCCATTCTTGACAGAGGCACACAAAAAGTCCGAAAAAAATATTTTTATTTTTTTTCAAAAAACACA
>JAISFM010000103.1 GCA_031263605.1 Clostridiales bacterium
ACGAAGCGATCTCTATATAAAAAGGCGCGTTTCGCGTTTTGTAGCGATTGCCGCGTCGCGCTTCGCGCTCCTCGCAATGACTTGCCGTGTTTATATTCAACACGGTTTGTCCACTCCCCCGTGGAAAAAGCCGTTGATCAAAAAAGCAAAATATGGTATACTTGAGGGATGGAAGCGAAAGGAAGAAAAGAGTGTCAAGCGAAAGGCGTATGCCCGCAATGCGGGAGTGTGGGGATGCAGTGGAAGTACGGAATAAACGAGTCGGGGACGCAACGGTATAAGTGTAAGGACTGCGGGCGAACGTATACGCCGGCGCCGCGCGCTCACGAATACGACGAGGGAACCAAAAAGACAGCGTTGCGTATGCTTGTTTCAGGCATGAGCGGGCGCAAAATAGGCCTGCTTTTGGGCATGTGCAAAAACAACGCGTACAAATGGGCGGAGGAAGAGGCAAAAAAGAGGCGGGAGGAGTGTGCGTTTGATGAGTCAATCCATAAAACCGAATGAATTGCACCGCGGCAAAACCGCATGGTATCGATCTCACATAACCCAACTTAACTGCCGACCATATATTTTACACGGGTATCCACTTGGAGCAAGCAGCCGCTATTGCCGTCATGCCGAGCGAAGCCGAAACATCTCCCACAATTTAAAATGTCGGGGATTTTTCCTCTCCGTTCGGAGTTCTATCCCCCACTCCGGCCGAAATAGAGTCGTTACGAAACCTTTTCGCGTTTAGGTTTCGTAACAACTCTAATGGCATCTGCTTTTCGATAACTTGTTTAAAGCGGATACCCAAATATTTTTATATTCTTTTTCCCTGCCTTGCTCTTGTACATACCTTGCTGTAACCGTTTCGTTCGCATTTCCGTCTGCCGTTTTGAAACACAATACCCCCCCCCCCCGCCGCAATGTCAAAGGGTACTTGTTCGGCGCGCTGTTCATGGTTATCGGCAGTTTCTTTATCCGCCACAATCTGTATTATCTGATCAGCGCGAGCGTCTTCCTAACCTTGGCGTTGCTTTGCCGCGTCAATTTCAAGTTCAAAAGCGAATTGGCGGAAAACAATCCCCTGTAAAAGAAGCGGAATGCTATCTCCATGCAGGAAAAAAAATGAAGGGCAGGGAAAAGGCAATAAGTTTCGCTAACGGTTGAAACGGCTTTTAACGCTTTTCATGTATCAGCCACTATATTATAAAGTATATTGTATACGGGCTTCAAATAAGCGGCAATAAATGCGTCTTCTAAATGCGACATTGCTTGACCCGATTTTGCGTAAAGCAATAGCAAAATCTTTTTATGGCAGGAAAATATTATCCTTTCCGATTTTGTGCCGCCGCTAAACAGGACGTCAATATAACGGTGTTTTATGTACCGCCCGTCTTGATCTTGAATCTCACCGATTCGGGTTGAAATAGCGATTATCGCTGAATAAGGGACTATCTTTTTCTTGGCGAATCCACGCCGCATTACTATACCCGAATTATCGAAAATATATCTTTCCGTCTTGAAAAAACCGACCGAAACTATAACCGATCCGATTATCGCGGGCGTTGACGAAAATATCCTAAAAATTAACAACGGCGTACCCGAAACGATAAAGCCGAAAAAAATTAAAAGCGCAACCGTTATTGATAGGCTTATAGAAAAACAGAGCAACAATCCTAATAATCCATACCTAACAACCGAATTTTTGTACTTTTCTATTTTAGTTAACGCCGAATCAATTTCTTTGTCATATAGCAAAGTAACATGACCGTACCCTATCGCTTTTAGCCGTTCCTTGTATTTTTCGACTTTGGATTTTTGCATGCTTCAATCTATATTCCGCGCTCGAATTGAAAAGCGCAATGAGGGATTTCTCCGCCGCGTTCGGGGGCATACCCCTCCCTCGCTTCGGTCGAAATGGCAAGAGTGGGCGCATTAGGTTTGATGACTTTTGGAAATCGCCCCGCCGCCGTTAGGTCTGTTGTCACGGGAGCGGTGCCGTTGACAACCAAAACTGTCAACGGCACCATCCCCCCTTGACAACGGCACGCCCGCCGGACAATGTTGAAAGTTTTTGGAAAGGGGCGCGGGGGAAACCTTTTTGCAAAAAAGTTTCCCCCGCACGCGTCTTTGTAAATAAAATCAAAATTATCTCGGATTCTTTAAGTTCGCCTGCGCCGCCGCGAGACGCGCGATCGGAACGCGGAACGGGGAACAGGACACATAATTCAAGCCGATGTTGTGGCAAAACTCCACCGTCGAAGGGTCGCCGCCGTGCTCGCCGCAAATGCCCAACTTGATGTCCGGCCGCGTCGATTTGCCTTTCTCGACAGCCATCTTCATCAACTCGCCCACGCCCTCTTGATCGACGCGCGCGAACGGGTCGGACTCGAAAATCTTTTTCGCGTAGTAATCGGCCAAAAACTTGCCCGCGTCGTCGCGCGAAAAGCCGAACGCCATCTGCGTCAAATCGTTCGTGCCGAATGAGAAAAATTCCGCCGTCTTGGCCAGTTTGTCCGCGACCACGCACGCGCGCGGCATCTCGATCATCGTGCCGACCATGTACTTCATAGGCGCGCCCGACTTCGCGATAATCGCGTCCGCCGTCCGCGCCACAATGTCGCGCACAAAATTCAACTCTTTCAGTTCGCACACCAACGGAATCATGATCTCGGGGACAATGTTGTACCCCTTCTTTTTGTTGACTTCCAAAGCCGCCTCGATGACCGCCTGCGTCTGCATCTCCGCAATCTCCGGGTAACTGACCGCCAAACGGCAGCCGCGATGCCCCATCATCGGGTTAAATTCGTGCAGGGACTCGACCGTCGCTTTCAATTCGCCAAAGGAAAGTTTCATCTCTTTGGCAAGGGCGGCGATGTCCTCGTCCGTGTGCGGCAGGAACTCGTGCAGCGGCGGGTCGAGGAACCGGATCGTGACCGGACGCTCCCCCATAGCCTCGTATATGCCGATAAAATCCTTTCTCTGCATCGGCAGGAGTTTGGCAAGCGCGGCGCGGCGTTCCGCCTCGTTCTTGGAAACGATCATCTCGCGCACCGCCGGAATGCGGTCGGCCTCGAAAAACATATGCTCCGTGCGCGTCAAGCCGATGCCCTCCGCGCCGAATTTGACCGCCTGCGCCGCGTCCTTGGGCGTGTCCGCGTTCGTGCGCACCTTCAATTTGCGGTACTTGTCCGCCCACGCCATCAACGTGCCGTAGTCGCCGCCCGTGCCCGCCTCGACCGTCGGAATCAATTCAAGATAGACATTGCCCGTCGAGCCGTCCAAACTGATCGGGTCGCCCTCTTTGTAGGGCTTGCCGTTTAAAACAAGTTTGCCCGCCTCGTCGTCCACGTGGATGTCGGAACACCCCGCCACGCAGCACGTCCCCATGCCCCGCGCCACAACCGCCGCGTGGCTCGTCATGCCGCCGCGCGCCGTCAAAATGCCCTGCGCCACGTTCATGCCCTCGATGTCCTCCGGCGAAGTCTCTTGGCGCACAAGGACGACTTTCTTTTTCTGTTCGTGCAGTTCCACCGCGCGCTCCGCCGTGAAACAAATAATGCCCGCCGCCGCTCCCGGCGAGGCCGGCAAGCCCTTGGCCGCCGGTTTCGCGGTTTTCAACGCTTTCGGGTCGAATTGCGGGTGCAGCAACGCGTCGAGTTGCTTCGGCTCGACCTTTAAAACCGCTTCCTTTTCGTCGATCATGCCCTCGCCGACGAGGTCCACGGCGATTTTCAGCGCGGCCTGCGCCGTCCTTTTGCCGTTGCGCGTTTGCAGCATGTATAGTTTGCCGCCCTCGATCGTGAACTCCATATCCTGCATGTCGCGGTAATGCTTTTCAAGTTTGTCGGCGATTTCCGTGAACTGCTTGTACAGCGCGGGATTCTGCTTTTCCAACTCGCTGATCTTCATCGGCGTGCGGATTCCCGCCACCACGTCCTCGCCCTGCGCGTTCATCAAATATTCGCCGAACAACGCCTTTTCGCCCGTCGCCGGGTTGCGCGTAAAGGCTACGCCCGTGCCGGACGTGTCGCCCATATTGCCGAACACCATCGCCTGCACGTTGACCGCCGTGCCCCAGTCGCCCGGAATGTCGTTCAGGCGGCGGTACGTGATCGCGCGCGGGTTGTTCCACGAACGGAACACCGCTTTGATCGCGCCCAACAATTGGACTTTCGGGTCCTGCGGGAAGTCGGCTTTGACGTGCTCCTTATACAACTTTTTGAAGGTGACGATAATTTCCCGCAAATCGTCGGCGGACAGGTCTTTGTCGTCCCGAATGTTTTTCTTGGCTTTGGCTTCGGTCAGAATCTTTTCAAAACGGGCTTTGTCCTGCTCCATCACGACGTCGCTGTACATCTGAATGAAACGGCGGTAACTGTCGTAGGCGAAACGCGGATTGCCCGTTTTCCGCGCGAGCCCCTCCACCGTCACGTCGTTGAGCCCGAGGTTCAAAATCGTGTCCATCATGCCGGGCATCGACGCGCGCGCGCCGCTGCGCACCGACACAAGGAACGGGTTGGCGGGGTCGCCGAACGATTTGCCGTTGATCTTTTCGATCTTGGCCAGATACTCGAAAATCTCCGCCTCGATTGCGGGGGAAATCCTTTCGCCGTCGGTATAGTACTGAATGCAGGCCTCCGTCGTAACGGTGAAGCCCTGCGGCACCGGCATACCGAGGTTGGTCATCTCGGCGAGGTTCGCGCCCTTGCCGCCCAGCAGGTTCTTTTGCTTGGCGTTGCCTTCGCTGAATAGGTAAACGTACTTTTTGGACATGGATTTGTTTTAACTCCTTT